>NZ_JBJZOI010000004.1:0-279218 GCF_047200635.1 Saccharopolyspora antibiotica
GCCTTACTTTGGGTGTCGTCTGATCCCCGGCCGGGTCGCGGGAACATCCCGCGACCCGGATCCGGGGCCGCCCGCCGACCGCGAGGCCCGGCGCCACCGTCGAAACTCGCACCCTCCGACGCGACCGCGTCGCGCACCGGCCGCGCGGCGTGAATCGCGGGGCGCGCCCCGGGATTCCACTTCGGACGGCGAACGGCAGCGGCGTCCGGGGTCAGTGGTCCCAGGGGGTGCCGTAGCGGGTGGTGAGGGCGGTGATCTCCGCCGGCTCCAGCAGGCGCGGCACGTGCTGGCCGAGGCCGAGCAGCAGCGCCGCGACCTCCTCCAGCTCCACCGCCGCGTCGACCGCCGCCGCCAGCGAGCGTCCCGACGCGATCGGGCCGTGGTTCTGCAGCAGCGCGGCGCGGAAGTCGAAGTCCAGCGCTTCGAGCAGCTCCGCCTGCGCCGGATCTCCGGGAGCGGCGTAGGGGATCAGCGGGCACTGGCCGACGCGCATCACGAAGTACGGGGTGAGCGGCGGGATCGCGCTGCGCGGCGACCACGGAGCCAGGCAGGCCACCCCCGCCGCGTGCCGGGAGTGCAGGTGCACCACGGCGGTCGCCGCCGGGTCGCGGCGGTAGAACGCACCGTGCAGCGGGAACTCCTTGGACGGCTTCGGGCCCCCGAGGTGGTCGCCGTGCGGGGAGAGCTCGGCGAGCCCGTCCGGGTCGAGGTCACCGAGGTCCGCGCCGGTGGGGGTGATGAGCATCCGGTCGCCCTCGCGGATGCTGAGGTTGCCGGAGGACCCGGGGCTGAGCCCGAGCGCGGCGAGCTTCGCGCCCGCCGCGACCAGTTCCCGACGTGCTTCGCTCATGACAGCGCGTCCCAGGCCGTGGTGAAGATGTCGATCCCTCCGAAGTTCCCCGATTTCAGCGCCACGTCCACCGCGCGCGGCTCGCCGTCCACGCGGGACACCGCGCGGCACCAGGGCACGCCGGGCGCGATGCGCGCGCCCACGTGCAGGGCCCGCACGCCCAGCGCCAGCACCACGGCGCCCGAGGTCTCACCGCCCGCGACCAGCAACCGCCGCGCGCCCCCGGTGACCAGCTCGGCCGCGCAGCGCGCCAGCGCCCGCTCCAGCAGCGCGCCCGCGGGTTCGGCGCCGTCGGGGGCGCCGGTTTCGAGCTCGTCGCCCTCGGCGACCGCGTAGAGCACCGGTGGTCGCCCCGGGTCGTCCCGCCAGGCCCGGTGGGCGAATCCGACCAGCTCGGCGACGGCGGAGTCGAAGTCGGCGCGCAGCGCGGCGAGATCCAGCTGCCTGCTCGGCAGCAGCGACTTGGCGTGCGCGACCTGGGCGCGGGTGGCCGCCGAGGCGCTGCCCGCCAGCACCACCGCCGGACCCGGACCCGCCGAGCCCGCGCGCGCCCGGTCCGGGTGCGGCCCGCTGAGACCCAGCGCGAGGCCGGCCCCGCCGGTGAGCACCGCGTCCTCCGCCGTCGCCGCCGCGATCACCCGCAGGTCCTCGTCGGTCGCGGCGTCCACCACGACCAGCGCGCCGCCGCGCTCCGCCAGCGCCGCGCGCACCGCTTCCGGCCCGGAGCGCACCACGTCGTGCCCGACCAACCGCACCGGCCGCCGGGTCTGCGGGGCCAGCAACCGCAGCAGGTCGGAGTCCCGCATCGGGGTCAACGGGTGATCGCGCATCGGGCTCTCGGCCAGCGGCTCGTCGCCGACGAACAGGTGCCCCCGGTGCACGGTGCGCCCGGTGTCGGGGAAGGAGGGCACCACGACCGCGCGGTCCGCGCCGAGCTCGTCGAGCACGGCGTCCACGACGGGGCCGATGTTGCCCCGGGGCGTGGAGTCGAAGGTGGAGCAGTACTTCACGTAGATCCGGTCGCAACCCGCCGCGCGCAGCCCGCGCAGCGCGGCCAGCGAGTCGCGCACCGCCTCGTCGACCGGCGCGGTGCGCGACTTCAGCGCCACCACCACCGCGTCGAGCTCGTCGAGGGGTTCGTCCGGTTCCGCCGGGCCGATGACCACGGCCGTGCGGAACCCGCGGGACACGAGCATGGTCGCGAGGTCGGTCGCCCCGGTGAAGTCGTCGGCGATCGCGCCGAGCAGCGTCATGCGTCCTCCCGGTCGCGGGTCGTGCTCGCCTGTGATGACGAGCGATACGTGAAAATATGTTAGCACGCTTGACTATGATGTGAATTGGTGAATATGTTCTGTGAAACCAGGTGATAGTCAGCGAATCGGACCGCACGGCGGTTCCGGTGCGCCACGACGCGGACTCGACGAGGAGACCCATGACCGTGCAGCCACGCCCACCGGGCACCGGCGACCGACCCGTCGGGTACGCGCTCTCCGGCGCAGCGGGCGGCTTCGCCCGCACCCTGCTGGCGCAGACGAGGCTGATCCCCGGCCTCGTCCCCGCCGTGCTGTGCGACGTCGACGTCCCCCGCCTGCACCAGCTGTGCCTGGAGCTCGGCTACGAGGCAGAGCTGCTGCGCACCTGCACCGACGCCGAGCAGACCGCCGCGGCCACCGCCGAGGGCAGGATCGCGCTCGTCGCCGATCAGCGCCTGCTCGGCGCCGGGGAGTGGGACGTGCTGGTGGAGGCCACCGGCAGCCCCGCCGACGGGTGCGCGATGGCGCGCGCCGCCCTGGAGTCCGGGCGGCACGTGGCGATGGTGAGCAAGGAGGTCGACTCGGTCGCCGGCCTGCACCTGGCCCGGCTCGCCGCCGAGCGCGGCGTCGTCTACACCCCGGCCGAGGGCGACCAGCCCGGCAACCTCATCCGGCTGCTGGAGTGGGCGCGGCTGCTGGGCATGGACGTGGTGGCCATCGGCAAGTCCACCGAGTACGACCTCGTTTACGACCCCCAGACCGGGAACGTCACCCAGCTGGACCGCACGGTTCCCGCGCCCGGGCTCGGCGAGCTGCTCTCCCTCGGCGAGGACGTGCGCGGCACGCTGGCCGCCCGTGCCGAGGCCGTCGCGGCGCTGCCGACCGGCGCCACCGCCGACTACTGCGAGATGGCGGTGGTGGCGGCGAACACCGGCTTCCGGCCGGACGTGGAAGCGCTGCACTACCCGGTCGCCCGGATCGCCGAGCTCGCCGACGTCTACGCGCTGCGCGAGCACGGCGGGGTGCTGCACCGGCCGGGCGCCGTGGACGTGTTCACCGCGCTGCGGCTGCCGGACGAGGCCTCCTTCGCCGGGGGTGAGTTCGTCGTGCTGCGCACCAACGACGCCGAGACCTGGCGGATCCTCGCCGAGAAGGGCCACGTGGTCAGCCGCGACGGGCGCTACGCGACCGTCTACCTGCCCTATCACCTCATGGGCGTCGAGACCCCCGCGACGCTGCTCGCGATCGCCGCGCACGGCCGCTCGGGCCTGCCCGAGCCCGGCAGGCACGCGGTCCTCGCCGGCCGGGCCAGCACCGACCTCGCCGCGGGAACGGTGCTCGACATGGGCGGGCACCACCACGACGTGACCGGGGTGCGGGCCGTGCTGCTGCGCGACGAGGACGCCCCCGCCGACGTCGCGCCGCTCTACCTGGCCGCGCACACCGCCCTGGGTCGCGACGTGGCCGCGGGTGAGCTGATCACCCTGGCCGACCTCGCGAACCCCGACCCCGCGCTGGTCGAGGCCTGGCACCTCGGCCGCGAGCGCACCGGCGAGGAGGCCCGATGAGCCCCGAAATCACCCCGCTGCTGCTGGCGGCGGGTGCGATCGTCGTCCTGATCCTGCTGATCACCAAGCTGAAGCTGCACCCGTTCCTGGCGCTGATGATCGCCGCGCTCGGGCTCGGCTTCGCCAACGGCATCGCTCCCGCCGAGACCGCCGAGCACTTCGAGACCGGGTTCGGCGACGCCCTCAGCGGCACCGGGCCCGTCATCGGACTCGGCACCATCCTGGGCGGCATCCTGCTCGGCTCCGGCGGTGCCGACCGGATCGCCACCGCGTTCCTGGGCTCCCGGCCGGTCAAGTGGATCCCCGCCGCGATCGCCACCGCCGCGCTGCTCATCGGGATGCCGCACCTGTTCGACGTCAGCTTCGTGATGCTGGTGCCGCTGGTGTACGCGGTGGCGAAGCGGACCGGCTCGCACCTGCTGTACGTGGGGCTGCCGATGGCGGCGGGCCTCTACGTCTCGCACGGGCTGCTCCCACCGCACCCCGCGCCGACGCTGGCGGTCGGTGCCTACGAGGCGAACACCGGGCTCACCATCTTCTACGGGCTGCTCATCGCCGTTCCGGTGATGATCCTGACCGGCCCGGTGCTCACCCCGCTGCTGTCGCGCTGGTTCGGCCCCGCGCCCGACCTGGACAAGAGCCCGGTGCCCGACCCCGGCCCGTCCGAGGACGAGCTGCGCCGCCCGGTGTCGCTGGTGCTCGCGCTGATCACCGTGGTGCTGCCCGCGGGCCTGATGCTCATCGGGACCCTCGGCACCTCGATGGTCGAGCCGGGCAGCTGGGCCCACGTGGTGTTCGAGGCCTGCGACACGCCGGTGCTCTCGCTGCTGGCCGCGGTCGTGTTCGCGTTCTTCGCGCTCGGGATTCGCTCCGGTTTCGGCCTGGGGAAGCTGCAGAAGATGGCCGCGAAGGGCCTCGGCCCGGTCGGGGCGATCGTGCTCATCCTCGGTGCCGGTGGTGGGCTCAAGGAGATGCTGTCCGCCACCGAGGTCGACAAGCTGATCACCCAGTACGCGGTGGACTGGGCGGTGCCGCCGCTGCTGCTGGCCTGGCTGGTGGCCGCCCTGCTGCGGATCTGCCTCGGCTCGGCGACGGTGGCGACCGCCGCCGCCACCGGGATCGTCGCTCCGCTGGTGACCGCCTACCCGGACCTGTCGCCGGAGCTGCTGGTGCTGGCGACCGCCTCCGGCGCGGTGATGCTCTCGCACGTCAACGACTCCGGGTTCTGGCTGTTCAAGGAGTACTTCCAGCTCAGCGTCGCGCAGACCTTCCGTACGTGGACGCTGATGCTCTCGGTGCAGTCGGCGCTGAGCCTCGGCGGCGTCCTCCTGCTGAGCACCTTGGTCAGCTGACCCGCGCGGACCACCCCTCCGCCCGGCGATCCCGGGCGGAGGGGGTGACCACCCGGCGGGTCGCGCGGAGCGGATCGGCCCGGTAGCGACAATGGAGACGACCGGACCGGGGCGGGCCCGGCGGCACGGGAGTGGGGAGTGGGGCATGGAAGCGTCGGAGAACCCGCCGCTCATCCCTGATCAGCGCCGCGAGCAGCTGGTCAAGCACCTGCGGCGGGAAGGGGTGCTCAGCGTCCAGCAGATCACGCAGCTGTTCGGCATCTCGCACATGACGGTGCGCCGCGACCTCGCCGAGCTGGAGCGCCAGGGGCTCGTGTTCTCGGTCCCGGGCGGCGCCCGCATCGCCAGTCAGCTGCACGCCGAACCGACCTTCCAGGACAAGTTCGTCACCGAGCAGCCGGAGAAGCAGGCGATGGCGCGGGAGGCAGCCCGCCGCGTCCGCGACGGCATGACCATCTACCTCGACGCGGGCACGACGATGCTCACGATGATCCCGCTGCTGGTGGAGCGCGCCGAGCTCACCGTCGTCACCAACGACTTCACCGCCGTGGAGCGGCTGCTGCCTGCCACCCACCTCGACGTGATCCACCTCGGCGGGCTCGTCGAACCGGCCAACCGCTCCAGCGTCGGGCGGCTGGCGGCGGCGACGCTGCGCCAGCTCGCGCTGGACGTGGCGTTCATCAGCGCGAGCTCCTGGGACCTGCTGCGCGGGGTGACCACCCCGTCGGAGCGCAAGGTCGAGGTCAAGCACGCCGCGATGGCCGCCGCGTCGCGGTCGCTGCTGGTGGTGGGCTCGTCGAAGTACGGGACCTTCGGCCGCTACAAGGTCGCCTCGCTGCACGCCTTCGACGAAGTGATCACCGACGACGCGCTGGCCGGTGCGGCGGCGGAGGGGATCCGCGCGGAGGGAACGGACCTGCGCCTGGCCAGCCCGCGGGGGTAGGTCCGCGACGGACGGACCGCCCCGGGCGCCGGGTGGGGCGCCCGCGGCGGTCCACCTTCACGCGACGAGCTCGCGAGCGACCGCCGCGTGCTCGTCCCCGACTCCGATGCTCGTCCGCTTCCGGTCGCACCGGAGGGGCCGGCCGGTGCCGCCGTCGGAGGTGAGAGTCACGCGGTCCTGCGTCACCTTCGGTGTCGCGACGCGACCTCGCCCGCGAGGTGGTCGGTGCGCTGCTCCGGGCCGACCCGCGCGGGTGCTACCGCCGTCGAAAGCGTGCCCGCTGCCGGGATCGTCACCAGCGAGGCGGCCGCTCGCCGCATCGTCCCGCTCGTGGTTTCCCCTGCGATGTTCGTCCCCTCGGGTGGATTCCTCCGCCGCCGAGCCGTGCCCCGGTGCTGCCGCAGGATTCCGCCGAGATCGTCACCGGAGACCGGGCGAACGGATCGAACCACCTGAAAAGAGCAGTGGAGACGAAGTTCCGGCCGGTCGCGGAGATCGACCGGCCGGACCCTCGCTGCGGGCTTCAGTGCTCGTCGTAGTGGTCGCCGTGGGAGGCGTGCCGGTGCCCGTCGTGCAGGTAGTCGGTGTGGTCTCCGTGCGGCACGGCGACGTGGCCGCACTCGGGGCCGTGCTCGTGCCCGTGCGCGTCGTGCGCGACGTGCTCGGCGGGGTCGCACTCGTCGTAGTGGCCGTCGTGGGCCTTGTGCAGGTGGCCGTCGTGCGCGTAGTCGGTGTGGTCTCCGTGCGGCACGGCCACGTGCCCGCAGCCCGGGCCGTGCTCGTGCGGGTGGTCGGTGTGCTGGGCGTGGGCCGTCGTCATCGAGGAACCTCGCAATCCGTTCGGCTGAGCGGCCGCCCCGCCGAACGGGGCAGCCCGGTGCCCGTCACATTAGCGATGGCGCATGTGTTGGCAACTCGGGAGCGGTCGTCCCGGGCGGCGGGCTTTCCGCGAGCGGTGTCCGCTCGCGAGGGGCTGGCCGCGTGGCGATCAGGCCGGTGCCGGGCGCGGTGGCTGGAAGGAGCTGCGGTAGGTCCTCGGTGAGATGCCCAGCCGGGCGCGGAGGTGCTGGCGCAGCGAGGCGGCGGTGCCGAAACCGCAGTCCTCGGCGATCCGCTCCACCGGCAGGTCCGTCTCCTCCAGCAGCTGCCGCGCCCGCTCCACCCGCTCCCGGGTCAGCCAGCGCACCGGCGAGAGCCCGGTCTCGTCCCGGAACCGGCGGGTGAAGGTGCGCACGCTCATCGACTCCAGCTCGGCCAGCTCCCGCAGCGACAGCACCCGGTGCAAGTTCTCCAGGGCGAAGGCCCGCGCCCGCGCCGTGGACGAGCTGCGCGGCTCGGGCACCGCGCGCCGGATGAACTGGGCCTGCCCGCCGTCGCGGTGCGCGGGCACCACCGCACCGCGCGCCACGCCGTTGGCGACCGACGCGCCGTGCTCCTCGCGGATCAGGTGCAGGCACAGGTCGATGCCGGCGGCCTCCCCGGCCGAGGTCAGCACCGCTCCCTCGTCCACGTAGAGCACGTCCGGATCGAGCTCGACCCGGGGGAACAGCCGCCGGAACCGTTCCACGGCGTTCCAGTGCGTCGTGGCGCGCCGCCCGTCCAGGAGCCCGGCGGCGGCGAGCACGAACGCTCCGGTGCAGATCGAGGCGATCCGCGCGTGCGCGGGGACGCGCCCGAGCGCGGCGCGCAGCCCGGGGTCGAGCTCGGGGCGCGGCTCGTAGTCCTCGTCCGAGGCGGGCACGAACACGAGGTCGGCCTCCGCCAGCGCCTCCGGCCCGTGCGGCGCGGTGAGCGCGAAATCGGCGCCGGAGCGCAGCGACCCCGCGCGCGCCGCGCAGGTCGCGACCTCGTAGAGCCGGTTGCCGTCCGCGTCCACGGCCAGCGCGAACAGCTGGTGCACGATCCCCAGCTCCATCGGCAGCACGCCCGGCCGCACCAGCACGGCCACGTGCCGACGCTCCGCGTGCTGGAAGACGCTCATGGCCCGATCCTCGCACACGTTGGCCATCGGGCCACTCGTCCGCGCCGCCACCGAGACGGAGGCTGGACCGGTCAACTCGCGGAGGAGGAGAGATCGATGGCCCTGATCTGGTCGGCCCTGCTGGCCGAGTTCGCGCTCGCGTTCGCCGCGGCCTCGGCCCTGGCGTGGTGGGTCCGGCGGCCCCGCGCGCGGGACGGCGCCCGGTGCGCCGCCCCGCCGCGCTGCGCGCGGTGAGTCAGGACTCGGGGTCGAACTCGACGTCGTCCGGCTTGGCCTTGGCGAGGTTGCCCTCGAAGCTGCCGTCCTTGATCCCGAGGCTGGCGCTGCCGAAGTCGGCGGAGGTGAGCGCGTCCCGGATGCCCTCCGGGTAGCCGTCCCAGCCGACCAGGTCCGGGTACTGCCAGGTGCCCTTGTGGTTCTCCGGCTCCTCGTCCTGGCCCGCGAGGCGGAAGCAGTGCGTGCTCGGCCCGTCCTTGTGGTAGACGATCTTCGCGTGGGTGTCCTCGAAGCCGACCTCGTCGGCCGGGTAGGTGGAGAAGCCACCGTGGGCCGAGGTGGAGACGTACTTCGCCTGGCCCTCGTTGACCCACACGACGACGTGCTCGATGTCGTGCCGGTGCCCGAAGGCGTCGTGGACGCCGTCGAGGGCCTGGTCCTTCTCGAAGTACAGGTCGTACATGTACGCGCACCAGTCGCCGTCGCACTTCGCGCGCGAGTAGGAGTTCGTGTTGTCCAGGTCGGACTCGTCGTGGCAGTCCCCGCTCAACGAACCCGAGGGCTCCAGGCCGGAGGCGGGCTCGCCGTCCGGCCCGATGGCGGGCGTGGAGTAGCAACCGTCGCCGTCGTAGTCGAACGCGGGCTGCCACGTCGACTCCTCCGCGGAGGCGTTCGACGGCAGCGCCCGCGGCGGATCGGCCAGCGCGGCGGCGGGGGGCAGGCCGAGGAGCAGCACGGCCGCACCGGCGAGGGCGCGGGACGCGAACGAGATCGTCCCGACGCGCCGGGGCGTCCGGGTCGTGCTAGCGGTTTCCGGAGTTCCCATCGCAGCGGAGCCTTCCGATCGCGCCGACAAGATCGGCACGATCATAGGTGCGGGCGGGGTTCGTGCCCAGGCGTCCGAGCGGTCTTCCCGTGGCGAGTTGCCGCCGTTCCACCTGCGGATTTCCGATTTCCTGGCGAGAACCCGACACCTCCGCCGACGCCGCCCGCGCGCGGCGTACGGTGCTTCGCCGGCCTCGGCGGGAACGCCCGAACTCCGGCGCCCGCTCCGGCCTCCCGGCGGCCGGGAGCGGGCACCGGACCCCCCGGAGGGCGGGAGCTCACGGGGGCGACGCCTCAGCGCGGCCCCGGGATGGTGCGCAGGGCCTGCAGGGCCTGCTTGTCCGGTTTGCCCGCCGGGGTGAGCGGGACGTCCCGGATCGCGGTGATGGTCGCGGGGGAGGCCGCGGCGCCGAGCTCGGCGCTCACCAGCGCGCGCAGCGAGTCGCCGTCGGGCACCGCCCCGGCGGCGGGCACCACGTAGGCGTGGATCGCTTCGCCGGTTCCCTCGTCGGGGGCGCCGATCACGTACGACTGGTCGACAGCGGGGTGCGCGGCCAGCGCTCGCTCGATCGGACCGGCGTAGTGCACGATCGCGTTCACGATGATCACGTCGCGCGCGCGGCCGGTGAGGTGCAGGAAACCGCCCTCGTCGAAGCGACCGATGTCGCGGGTGCGGACCCGGTCGCCGCGCAGCACGTCGGCGGTCTCCGCCGGATCCCGCCAGTAGCCGGTGAGCGCCTGCGGCACCTGGACCCACACCTCGCCCTCCTGCCCGTCCGGCAGGGGCCGCCCGTCCGCGTCGCGGATCTCCACCCGCATCCCGGGCCAGGGCCGCCCGACCGAGCTCGCGGCCTCGGGGTGGGCGGCGATGTCGGCGGCCGAGAGCAGGCTGATCATGCCGACCTCGGTCTGCCCGTAGCCCAGGTGCACCGCCGGGCCGATCAGCGCGTGGGCCTCGGCGAGCTTCCCCGGCGCCAGCGGAGATCCGGCCACGAGCAGCATCCGGGCGGCGCTGAGGCCGAGGTCCCGCTCGCGGGCGATGTCGAGCAGCTGGTGCAGCCGGGGAACCGTCAGCAAGCACGCGGTGATCTCCAGCTCCTGCAGCACCCGGGGGAACTCCGGGGGGCCGATCGGGATCACGGCGGTGCCCCCGGAGAGCAGGCACAGCGCGAGGTGTTCCTGCACCACGGCGCTGGCCAGCGTGCCGAACAGCAGGAACCGCTGGTAACCGGCGGCGAGCTCGGCGGTGCGCTCGGTCCACGACGGTGATTGCCACGCCCAGTTCGCCGTCATGGCCCGGTAGTCGAAGACGGTTCCCTTGGGGGTTCCGGTGCTGCCGCTGGTGAAGGTGACCACGGCGGGGTCGTCGAACCGGCCTCGGGCCACCGGGGCCTCGTGGTCGCTGAGCAGCTCGGGACCGAGGACGAGCAGCCGGGCGTCCCCGGCCGCGGTGCGCAGCTCCGCGCGCGGAGCGTCGGTCACCACGGCCGCGATGTCCTGGTCGAGGATGTGCGCCAGCTGCGGCGGGGTGAGCCCGGGGCGCAGGCCCACGACCCGGCAGCCGAGCACGTGCGCGGCGATCTGCGCGGCGAAGCCCTCCGGGCTGACGGCGGTGTCGAGCGCGATCCCGCGTCCCGGTCCCAGCCCCGCCGCGCGCAGCCCGGCGGTGAACCGGCCGATCAGCTCCAGCAGCTCGCCGCGCACCACGACCCGCTCGCCGCGCTCGAACACCGGGGTGAGCGGATCGGCGGCGAGCGCGTCGAGCAGAGCCTGCGGAAAGGGTTGTCCGCCGACGCGGTGTTGTTGATCACCTGAGGATGTTCCCGCTCCCATTTTTACCGCTTTCCGTCGAACAGCCGAATGTTTCCGGGCACCCGGACCAGCGCTTGCGGTCGGGCAGTCAGATCCTGTGGATCTCTACCATTTCGGCCACTTCACAACCACGCCATCGGCATGTGTCCTGAATCACTTGTCCCTGTCGAGGGGCTCGCTTTAAGGTTCAAATAACAAATGTATGCGCTGGTAGGAGGCGACGGCACAGTGTCCGAAGAGATCTCCCTTGATTACCTCGTTATCGGTGCCGGACCGGCGGGGCTTCAGGTCGGTTATTACCTCGAACGAGCAGGCCGCAATTATCTGATCGTCGAGTCGGACGCGGTTCCGGGGAGTTTCTTCGCGAAGTTCCCCCGGCATCGCACGCTCATCTCCATCAACAAGGTGCACACCGGCTGGGACGATCCCGAGCTGAACCTGCGCACCGACTGGAACTCGCTGCTCAGCGAGGAGAGCAGCCCCCTGTTCACCGAACGCACCCCGCGCTACTTCCCGGCGGCCGAGGACTTCGTCGGCTACCTCGCCGACTTCGCCACCACCCACGGCCTCGCGATCCGCTTCGGCACCCGCATCGTCGAGATCACCAAGCCCGGCGAATTCGTGGCCCGCGACCAGCACGGCACCACCTTCCGGGCCAGGCGCGTGATCGTCGCGACCGGAGTGGGCCTGCCGAACGTGCCCGAGATCGAGGGCGCCGAGCTCGCCGAGAACTACACCGAGATGTCGGTGGACCCCGCCGACTACACCGGTCAGCGGGTGCTCATCGTCGGGCGGGGCAACTCGGCGTTCGAAACGGCGGACAACCTCATCGAAACCGCCGCCGTCATCCACGTCGCCGGGTCGGGCTCGCTGAAGCTGGCTTGGCAGACCCACTTCGTGGGCCACCTGCGCGCGGTGAACAACAACTTCCTGGACACCTACCAGCTGAAGTCGCAGAACGCGCTGCTGGACGGGCGGATCCTGAGCATCCGCCGGGACGGCGACTCCTACCTGGTGCGGGTCAGCTTCGAGCGGGTGCGGGAGGTCGTCAAGGAGATCCGCTACGACCGGGTGCTGCTGGCCACCGGATTCCGCTTCGACCCGTCGATGTTCGCGCCCGAGTGCCGACCGGAACTCACCATCGACGACCGCTTCCCCGCGCAGACCCCCGCCTGGGAGTCGGTGAACGTCCCCGGCCTGCACTTCGCGGGCACCATCACCCAGGCCCGCGACTTCAAGAAGTCCACCAGCGGCTTCGTCCACGGCTTCCGCTACGGGGCGCGCGCCCTGCACCGCATCCTGGAGCGCCGCGAGCACGGCGAACCCTGGCCCTCCCGCGCGCTCGCCCCGACCCCGGAGGCCGTGGGCGACGCGGTGATCGAGCGGGTCAACCGCAGCTCGGCGCTGTGGCAGCTGTTCGGCTTCCTCGGCGACGCCGTGCTGCTCGGCCCGGACGGCGCGCGCTACGCCGAGGAGGTCCCGGTCGACCACCTGCACGAGGCGGTCGTGGCCGGGGAGTTCGGCGAGGTCGGCGACTACCTCGTGACCACCCTCGAATACGGCGCCGACCACGACCTGATCAACCCGTTCGACGTGACGCGGAGCCGGGTCTCGCAGCAGGACACCAGCGGACTCGACGGGCGCTACCTGCACCCGGTGGTGCGGCACTTCCGGGCGGGCGAGCTGCTCGCGGAGCACCACATCACCGAGAACCTGGAGAACGAGTGGGACGACGAGCGGGTGCACCGGGCCCCGCTGCGCGAGTTCCTGCGCCGGGCGCTGCCCGCGACGGCGGACGTGCGATGAGCGCGCTCCCCGACGACCAGCAGCGGGCGAAGGAGCTGCTGGAACCAGCGATCTACGACTACTTCGCGGGCGGGGCGGGCGACGAGATCGCCCTGGCGGACAACGAGAACTCCTTCGCCCGGCTCGCGATGCTGCCCCGGGTGCTGCGCGGTGGCCCGGCCCCGGACACCCGGGTGCACCTGCCCGGCGCCCCGCACGCGGCGCCGATCGTGGTGGCCCCCACCGCCTTCCACCGCCTCGCCCACCCCCGAGGGGAGCTCGCCACCGCGCGCGCGGCCGCGGCGGCGGGCACCGTGCTGATCTCCGGCATGGCCGCCACGGTCGCGATCGACGAGGTCGTGGCGGCCGCTCAGGAGGTCCGGCCGGAGGCCCCGGTGTGGTTCCAGCTCTACCTGCAACCCGAGCGGGAGGTCACCGACCGGCTCGTCGAGCGGGCCGAGCGCGCCGGCTGCACCGCGCTGGTGGTCACCGTGGACTCGCCGGTGTTCGGCGAGCGCCCGCGGGACCGCCGCAACGGCTTCCACGACCTGCCACCCGGCTACGCCGCGGAGAACATGCGCGACCTTCCCGGTGGCCCGCCCGGCGGCACCCGCGACATCGAGATGTCCACCGAGATCTCCTGGCGGCACCTGGAAGCGCTGCGGGCGAGCACCGGGCTCCCCGTGCTGCTCAAGGGAATCCTGCACCCCGACGACGCGCACCTGGCCGTCGCGCACGGGGTGGACGGGATCATCGTGTCCAACCACGGTGGCAGGCAGTTCGACGCCGCGCCAGCACCCGTCGACGTCCTCCCGCGCCTCACCCGGGCCGTGGGCGGCGCCGTGCCGCTGCTGCTGGACGGCGGGGTGCGGCGGGGCAGCGACGTGGCCGTCGCGCTCGCCCTCGGGGCCTGCGCGGTCGGGATCGGCAGGCCCGTGCTGTGGGGGCTCGCCGTCGACGGCGAGAAGGGCGTGCGCGACGTGCTGGAGCGCTTCGGCGAGGAGTTCGAGCGGGCGCTCGCGCTCTGCGGCGGCAGGAGCCCGGCGGACCTCACCCCGGACATGGTGGTGCCGCGCGGCTTCGCGGGAGGTCACCGGTGAGGCTCCTGCCCTGGCTGGCCGCCGCCGCGGCGCTCAGCGCTCCGAGCTGGCTGCCGCAGCGGGTCGTGGCCCTGCGCGGCAAGGTCTTCGCGCTCGTCAACGGCGACGACGCGATCACCCTGCCCGGCGAGCACTTCGACGCCGCGAAGTTCCGGCAGGTCTACGAGCACCCGGCGGCGAACGGCCGGAGCGAGGGCGCCGGGCTCTCCGACCTGTTCTGGTACTGGCTCTCACCCGGCCCCGAGGTCCACCAGGAGCACCTGGAGGCGGGGCCGCGCTACGACGACGTCGCCCGCACCACGCAGCGGTTCCTGGCCGGGTCCAGCGAAGCGCTCTCGGCCGGCGCCGCCCGCTGCGCGGCGGCCGTGCTCGACGACGAGATCACCGGAGACCGGGCGGTGCGGCGGCTGCGCGACCTGATGATGCCGATCTGGGCCGAGTTCAACTACGAGCTCGTGTTCGGCGAACCCTGCCCGCCGCGGGCCAGGGAGCTCATCGTCGGCAACGCCGCCGACGTGGTCGATGCGCTCAAGTGCACCAGCCTGCGCCACCCGGCCCGGCGCGCCCGGCTCACCCGGTACCTGCGGCGACGGGTGGACGCGGGCGACGTGGTGCACGAGCTGCCCGCCGCGCTGTCCCGCTCCGAGCAGGTGCACTACCTGCAGGGGACCTTCTTCAACACCTCGGTGGTGCAGCTGTCCGAGGCGATGGCGCACCTGCTGCTCGTGCTCGCCCAGCACCCCGAGATCCAGGAGCGGCTGGCCGCCGACCCCGAGGACGCCCGGTACTTCCAGCACGTGCTGGACGAGACGATGCGGGTGTTCCCGCTGTTCGGCATCGCGCACCGGATCACCACCGCCGACATCGAGGTCGACGAGGCGACCACGCTGCCGCGCGGATCGGTGCTGTGCTTCAGCTATCCCGATTACCACGCCACCGGACACCGGGACCCGGAGAGCTTCGACCCCTCCCGCTGGGAGGAGCTGTCCGCCCGCGACGCCGCGCACATCCCGTTCGGGGTCGCGGCGAACCGGCCCTGCCCCGCGTGGCGGCTCTCCCCGCTGGCGATGCGCGCGGTCACCCGGGAGGTGCTGCGCCGGTTCCGGCTCGACTCCACCGCGCGGCACACGCGCTCCCTGCCCTCCAGGGGCCCGTGCCTGCTGACCCGGCGCGGGACGGCGCGACGCGACGAGCGGGTGGTGCTCGGGCTGCTGCGGGTGCGCGACCGCTGGGAGGACGTGGAGCGCAGCGTCCGGCAGCTGGTGCTGGGCACCTGGATGGTGCTCGACGCGCGACGGCAGCGGCTCGCGGGCGCGCACTTCGACCGGTTGCGCGCCGCCCCGCCGAGCGCCACCGGCGTTCCGCGCTCCGGGGGCGCCTCGCCCCCGCCGGGATGTCCCGCGCATCGCTGAATCCGCGCTCCCAGGCGGACCGCGCCCGTCGGGCGCGGTCCGCCGCCGCGAACGAAGGGTCCCCGCATGTCCCCGACGGAACTCGCGCCGGCGTTCTTCCTGGCCTGCGTCGTCATCCTCCTCGCCTGCCGCCTGGCCGGGTGGCTGCTGCGCGGGCTCGGCCAGCCGCCGGTGGTCGGCGAGATGGTGGCCGGGGTGGTCCTCGGGCCGTCGCTGCTCGGATGGCTCGCGCCCGACGTGATGCGCGTCGTGTTCCCCGAGGAGCTGCGCCCGGTGCTCTACGTGGCCGGGCAGATCGGGCTGGTCGTGTTCATGTTCCAGTCCGGCTACGAGTTCCGGCTGGACCGCGTGCGCCGGGTGGCGAGACCGGCGGCGGTGGTGTCAGCGGCCGGGGTGCTGCTCCCGCTGCTGTTCGGCGCCGCGCTGACCTGGATGGCGGCGGGCTCGGTCGAGGTGTTCCCGGCGGACGTGCCGCTGCCGGTCTCGGCGTTGTTCGTGGGCGTGACGCTGGCGATCACCGCGTTCCCGATGCTGGCCAGGATCATCACCGAACGCGGTCTGGCCGGGACCCGATTCGGGGCGCTCTCGCTGGCCTGCGGGGCGCTGGACGACGCGGTGGCCTGGGTGCTGCTCGCCGGGGTGCTCAGCATCGCGGCGGGCAGCGGCGGCCCGTTCGTCCTCGCGATCGGGGGCACCGCGCTGTTCGTGCTGGCGCTGGCCGGGGTGTTGCGCGCGAGCGCCCGGATCCAGGCGCTGGTGCGGCGGCTCGCCCCGGAGCACCTGCTGCTGGCGGTGGTCGCGGTGCTGTTCCTGGCCGCCTGGTACACCGACGTGATCGGGCTCTACGCGGTGTTCGGCGCGTTCAGCCTCGGGGTGGTGCTGCCGAAGTCGCCCGCCGTGGACGCGGCCGTGCACGCCCTGAAGCCGGTGAGCGCGCTGTTCCTGCCGCTGTTCTTCACCTACTCCGGCCTGAACACGAACCTGGCGCTGCTGGTGGAACCGGGACTGCTGCTGTTCGCGGTGGCTGCCGTGGCGGTGGCGATCGCGGGCAAGCTCGGCGCCTGCTGGGCCGCCGCCCGCGCCGTCGGCGAACCGGGCCCGGTCGCGATCCGCGTCGGGGCGCTGATGAACGCCCGCGGGCTGATGCAGCTCATCGCGGTCAACGTGGGACTCGCGGCGGGCATCGTCACCCCTGCCCTGTTCAGCGTGCTGGTGGTGATCGCGCTCGTCACCACGATCATGGCCTCGCCGCTGCTGATCCTGTTCGACCGGTGGCCCCGGACCCGACTCCCGGAGCCGGCGGACGAGCTGGCGGCGGGGAGCGCCCGGAGCTGACGGCCCTCAGAACTCCCGGCGCCGTCGTTCCTGGTGCACCAGCTCCTCCAGGTCGTCGAGGCGACGCATCGTGCTCAGCGGCTGCTTCATGCGGTGGTTGTCCACCAGCGCGTCCGCGTTGCGGTGCATCCAGGCCCAGTAGCCCGCCGTGAACGGGCAGGCGGCCTCGCCCGTGCGCTGCTTCGGGTCGTACGGGCAGCTCCGGCAGTGGTCGCTCATCCGGTTCAGGTAGGCACCGCCCGCGGCGTACGGCTTGGTCGCCACCAGGCCGCCGTCGGCGTACTGGCTCATGCCGATCACGTTCGCGGGCATCACCCACGGGGTGCCGTCCACGAAGGCCGTCGCGAACCAGTCGTTGAGCTGCGCGGGCTGGTAGCCCCGCTGCAAGGCGTGGTTGCCGAGCACCATCAACCGCTGGATGTGGTGCGCCCAGCCGCGATCCCGCACCCCGGCCAGCGCCACCCGCAGGCACTCGGCGCTGACGCCCTCGGCGTCGAGCTCGCGCCACCAGCGCGGGAGCGAGGTGCGGGCGCGCAGCGCGTTGCGCCGCTGGTAACCCGGGCCGAGGTGCCAGTACAGCTGCCAGACGTACTCCCGCCAGCCCAGCACCTGCCGCACGAAGCCCTCGGTGCTCGCCAGCGGAGCCGAGCCCCGCCGGTGCTCCCGCTCGGCGTCGCGCACCAGCCGCAGCGGATCCAGCAGGCCCAGGTTCAGCGGCACCGACAGCAGGGCGTGCGCCATCGCCCAGTCCTCGCCGAGCATCGCGTCCTGGTGCGGGCCGAACTCCGGCAGCCGGTGCCGCAGGAACCGGCGCGCCGCGCTGCGCGCCTCCCGCGCGGTGACGGGGAAGATCCGCGGCCCGTCCGCGCCCACCGGCCGCGCGCGGCCGCGACGGTCCAGCGAGTCCAGGTCGGCCCGCACCCGTTCGTCGATCTCGTCCTCGGCGGGGAACCAGGGGGCGGGCGCGCCGAGCGTGGCGCGCCGCTTGGGCGGGCCTTCGCGGTTCTCGGAGTCGAAGTTCCAGCGCCCGCCGAGGGGCGCTCCGTCCGGCTCCAGCAGCACCTCGAAGCGGCGCCGCTGCTCCCGGTAGAAGTCCTCCATCACGAACCGCTTCCGGTCCCGGGCCCAGCTTTCGAAGTCGTTGCGGGACAACGCGAAACCCGGTGTGGGCAGCACCTGCTCGATCCAACCCTCCTCCCGCAGGCGCGCCACGAGCTCCGCCCCGGCGCGCGAGTGCGGTTCGTGCACGACCACCGGGCGGCCGAACCGGCGCAGGCCCTCCCGGTAGGTCTCGGCCCGCACCAGCGAGGCGCGGGACCCCAGCTCCGCGGCCAGGTGCCGCATCCCGGACAGCACCAGGTGCAGCTTCTGGCGGTGCGAGCGGTGCCGGGTCAGCGCCGCGCTCGACTCGACGAGCAGCACCGGGCGCCGCCGGTGCTCGCCGCCGTGGAAGTGCGGGCCGAGCTGGTCGCCGAACAACCACAGCGGGGTCGTCACCCCGTCACCGCCGTTCCGCGATGCCGCGCACGAAGGCGGCCTGCCCCGCGTGCTGCAGGCCGTCGGCGAGCACGCTCACGAGTCGCACGCCGCGCGTGACCGGGGGCGACCACTCCGCGTCGATCACCTCGGCGAGCTCCGCGTCGGTCAACCCGCCGACGTAGGCGGTGGCCCGCTCGTGCACCGCGTCGTGGTAGCCGAGCAGCAGCTCCACGCCCGCCCGGACCTGCGCCACCTGCTCGGAGGTGTGCCCGTAGCCGATGTCCAGTTCGTCGAAGGGCAGGGCGAACCGGTCCCGCCAGCCCTCGGTCAACCACACCTGCTCCGTCCCGGCGGCGCCCGCCAGGTGGTCGTCCTGCACCCGGGTCAGGTGCCAGACCAGCCAGGCGATCGGGTTGGCCGCCGGGTCGACGCGGAACAGCAGCGCCTCCTCGTCGAGGCCGCGGGTGGCGTCGTGCACCACCTCCTTGATCCGGTCGTAGCCGTCGACGAGCACGTCCGCGCCGCTCATGCCGTTCCCTTCGCCGGTGTTCGCGTCCCGCCACCGTACGAGCGAGCACCGGCGGGGGCACGCGCTGCGGCCCTCGCGGTCAGTTGTCGTGATCGCTGCCCGCGCTGCCCGAACCGAGGTCCAGGTTCAGCGTGCGGTCGATCTCGATCGGGCTGTCGCCGTTGTAGCTGATGTTCAGCAGGCCGCCGCCCTCGATGGCGCTCTGGCCCTCACCGCTCGGCCCCGCGTGCGCGGCGGGGGTGAGCAGCAGGGCGAGGCAGGAGGCGATGAGTGCGCGCAGGTGCACGGGACGTCCTTTCGGGTGGGGCCCGCGCGGTGCCCGGAGGAGCCGGGCGGACGCCGCGGGGGAGCGGATCAGGTGGGGCTGGGGGTCACGTCCGGTTCGGCGGAGGCGCGGGCCGCCGCGAACCGGCGGGCCAGCCACGCGCACGCGATCAGCTGGAACTGGTGGTAGAGCATCAGCGGCAGCACCAGCAGCCCCACCGCGGCGGCGGGGAACAGGACCGAGGCCATCGGCAGCCCGCTCGCGAGGCTCTTCTTGGAGCCCGCGAACACCAGCGCGATCCGGTCCGGTCCGGAGAAGCCGAACCGGTGCGCCATCGCCGTGGTCACCAGCAGCACCACCACGAGCAGCCCGGCGGTGAGCACCGCGAGCAGCACCAGCCGGACCGGCGTCAGCTGCTGCCAGCTGCCGCTGGTGGTGCCCTCGCTGAACGCGGTGAACACCACCGCGAGGATGACGCCCCGGTCCAGCCTGCCGAGCGCGCGGGCGTGCCCGCGCACCCGCGGCCCGATCCAGCGGCGCGCGAGCTGACCCAGCAGGAAGGGAACCAGCAGGAGCAGCACGACCCGGGGCAGCGCGTCCAGGGGCACCGCCCCGGATCCGCCCGCCATCAGCAGTCCCGCCAGCAACGGGGTGAGCAGCACGCCGAGGACGTTCGAGAACGTCGCCGCGCAGATCGCCGCCGCGACGTTGCCGCCGGCCAGCGAGGTGAAGGCGATCGAGGACTGCACCGTGGAGGGCAGCACGCACAGGAACAGCACTCCGAGGTGCAGCGGTTCGGTGAGCACCGCGGGAACCAGGATCGCGCACGCGAGCCCCAGCAGCGGGAACAGCGCGTAGGTGCTCAGCAGGATGGCGCCGTGCAGGCGCCAGTGCCGGACCCCGTCCCGCACGGCTCCACCGGGCAGCCGGGCCCCGTGGAGGAAGAACAGGAATCCGATCGCGACCACCACCGCGCCGTCGAGCGCGGCGGCCGCGTCGCCGCGCACCGGGAACAGCGCGGCGAGCGCGGCGGTGAGCACGAGGGCGAGGACGTAGGGATCGGGTGCGCAGCGCTTCAGGAATCGGATCGGCATCTCGGCCCCGGGGCTCCAGCGTCGGTCGGGTCATCGGTGGGGGACGTCGGTCGGTGCTCGTCGATCCGGGGCGGCGGCCAGGTTGCTCGCCGGCTCCGCTGCCCGGAACGGTCCGCCTCGCGCCGGGCGGGTCGTTCAGACCGGGAGTTCGACCGTGCGGGGGTGGTTGCGGCTGATGTTGCGCTCCAGCAGCGCCAGGGACTCCGCGACGCCCACGTGACCGGCCGAGACCTCCGGCAGCCTGCCGTCGTCGTCCCGCAGCGCGCGCAGGGCGCCGTCCATCGCCGCTTGCGCGGCGAACAGGCACGGGGTGCTGTAGATGGCGACGTCGACGCCGAGCTCCTGGAGCTCCGGAAGTGACAGCCGCGGGGACTTGCCGCCCGCGATCTGGTTGAACAGCAACGGCTTGTCGCCGATGACTTCGCGCACCTGGGCGATCCGCTCGACGCTGCGGACGCCGTCGACCAGCAGCACGTCGGCATCGGTCTCGGCCAGCGCCGCCGCCCTCCGCAGGATCTCGGACTCCTCCGTGGCGTCGGTCCGCGCGACCACCAGGAGATCGCGCCGGGTGGACAGCACGAGGTCGAGCTTGTCGAGGTAGTCCTCCAGCGGCAGGATCCGCTTGCCGTCGACGTGACCGCAGCGCCGGGGCCGCCGCTGGTCCTCCAGGATGACGCCGGAGGCCCCGACCATCTCCAGCTGCGCGACGACGTGGCAGGCCACCTCGGGGTCGACGTAGCCGTCGTCGATGTCCACCAGCAGGTGCTGGCCGGGGAACGCCAGCCGCAGCCGCTGGACGAACGAGACCACGTCGGGCCAGGCGATGAAACCGATGTCGGGCAGGCCGTAGTGCGACGCGGCGAAGCCGAACCCGGAGATGAACATCCCCGAGTAGTGCTGGGCGGCCACGGACGCCGAGAACATGTCGTACACCCCGATCAGCGGGGTGATCTGCTCGTTCGCGACGTCGTCGCGCAGCGCGGTGCCGTACTTCACGGAATTCCTCCTCATGCGGATGCGGACGTGCGACGCACCGTCCTGGACATCCGCTGATCCAGGTCGGAACGATGGCGTTGTTGGGCCGCGGCCGAGTTCGGCCGCCGATTTCGGGATCGTTCCCCGGTGGGTGCGAGGATTTCGGAATTCGCGCTCCGTCGATTCGGAAAGCGCGTTCGAGCGGGAGATCCGCCAGAGGCCCGGGTGGTTCCCGGCACCGGCGCGGCCGGGTCTCGTCATGTCGTCACGAGACCGGTCGGTGTTTCCCGGCTGGGCTTCACTTTATGGCACAAATCGGACTTCCGGCAGCCCCACATTCGGGTGCAGGTCGCCGCACGACGGCGAATCACTCTCCGTGATCAACGTGGTGCTCGGGTCCGGCGTCAGCCATTCGCTCCGCGCGGCGGTGCGGCGCCTCCGGTGCGCGAGGCGATGCGTCCCCCCGCCCTCGAACGGCGATTCTCCGCCGCTGCGCCGCCGGGTGCCGTCGGTGCCGGGGTGCTCGCACCGGCCGGGTGGGCGGTCATCCACAAGTTGATCAATCGTCGCGCTCCGTGATCAAGAGGGGGCGTGCGGCCCGGCCATCGCCGCAGTTCGCGGCCGGGCCGCCGTTCGGTTGCCCCGGCCCGCACGGTCGGGCCGCCGGAGCACCGTCACAGCCATCACCTTGAAGCCCGGCTGCCCCGGCGGGTAGACACCTGGAGGCGGACGGCTCGGACGAACGTGAGGTGCCATGACCGACTCGAAGCGGGCAGCGGTGGAGCGGGCGCGGGCGGTGCTGGCCGAGCACCCGGTGCTGGACGGGCACAACGACCTCCCCTGGGCGCTGCGGACGCGCGGGGCCTACGACCTGGACGCCCTCGACATCGCGCGCGACCAGTCCGCGACCCTGCACACCGACCTGGCGCGGCTGCGCGAGGGCGGGGTCGGCGGCCAGTTCTGGTCGGTCTACGTCGACTCCTCGCTCCAGGGCGACGGCGCGGTCGCGGCGACCCTGGAGCAGATCGACTGCGTGCTGCGGCTGGTCGAGCGCCACCCCGGCCGGCTGCGGCTCGCGCGCACCGCCGCCGAGGTCCGCGCCGCGATGGCCGAGGGCCGGATCGCCTCGCTGATGGGGGCCGAGGGCGGCCACAGCATCGCCTGCTCGCTGGCCGTCCTGCGCACCCTGCACGCGCGCGGCGTCCGCTACCTGACCCTGACGCACAACGACAACGTGCCCTGGGCCGACTCGGCCACCGACGAACCCGCCGCGCACGGCCTCACCCGCTTCGGCGAGGAGGTGGTGCGCGAGATGAACCGGCTCGGCGTGCTCGTGGACCTCTCGCACGTGTCCGCCGACACCATGCGGCACGCGCTGCGGGTCTCCCGCGCGCCCGTGCTGTTCTCGCACTCCTCCTCGCGCGCGCTGTGCGACCACCCGCGCAACGTCCCCGACGACGTGCTGGCCGCGCTGCCCGCCAACGGCGGCGTCGCGATGGCCACCTTCGTGCCGCCGTTCGTGCTGCAGGAGGCGCGGGACTGGTCGCGCCGCTTCGAGGCCGCCGCCACCGGGGCCGGGCTCGACGAGGACGACACCGGCCACCGGGAGTTCCGCGCCCGGTACGAGCAGCGGCACCCGCGCCCGCTCGCCACCGCCGCCACCGTGGCCGACCACCTGGAGCACATGCGGGAGGTCGCGGGCATCGACCACCTGGGACTCGGCGGGGACTACGACGGGGTCGCCACGACCCCGTCCGACCTGCCCGACGTGGCCTCGTACCCGGTGCTGTTCGGGGAGCTGCTGGAGCGCGGCTGGTCCGAAGAGGACCTCGCGAAGCTGGCGCACCGCAACGTGATCCGGGTGCTGGAGGACGGCGAGCGGATCGCCGCGCGGTTGCGGGCGGAGGAGGCACCCTCGGTCGCCGCGATCGGTGATCTGGACGGCTGACCCCGCCTCGCCCCCGCCGCCGCCGGCGGGCACCATGCGAGCGACACCCGCTTCGGTGAAGCCGCGGCAGCGGGGAACATCCGGCCGGGCGGGGGAGTTGTTCTCGTGAGTCATCCGGAGCGAAAGAGGTACCCATGTCGAAGCTGGCGCAGGTAGGCGTCACCGGTCTCGCCGTGATGGGGCGGAACCTGGCCCGCAACTTCGCGCGCAACGGTTACACCGTCGCCGTGCACAACCGCTCCGCGAGCCGCACCCGCGAGTTCATGGAGCGCTTCGGGGAGGAGGGCGAGTTCGTCGCGGCCGAGTCCCCCGCCGACCTCGTCGCCTCGCTGGAGCGGCCGCGCCGCGTCGTCATCATGGTGAAGGCCGGCGGTCCGACCGACGCGGTCATCGAGGAGCTCGCCCCGCTGCTCGACGAGGGAGACGTGATCATCGACGGGGGCAACGCCCACTTCGAGGACACCCGCCGCCGGGACGCGGAGCTGAGCGACCGCGGGCTGCACTTCGTCGGCACCGGGATCTCCGGGGGTGAGGAGGGCGCGCTGAACGGCCCGTCGATCATGCCCGGCGGGTCGGCGGAGGCCTACGCCTCGCTCGGACCGATGCTGGAGAAGATCAGCGCGCACGTGGACGGCACGCCGTGCTGCACCCACGTCGGTCCCGGCGGTGCCGGGCACTTCGTGAAGATGGTGCACAACGGCATCGAGTACGCGGACATGCAGCTCATCGCCGAGTCCTACGACCTGCTGCGGCGCGCGGGCGGGCTGGAACCGGCCCGCATCGCCGAGGTGTTCCGCGGCTGGAACCAGGGCAGGCTCGCCTCGTACCTGGTGGAGATCACCGCCGAGGTGCTCACCCACACCGACGCCCGCACCGGCGGCGCGTTCGTCGACGTCATCCAGGACCAGGCCGAGCAGAAGGGCACCGGCCGCTGGACCGTGCAGACCGCGCTGGAGCTCGGCGTGCCGGTCTCCGGCATCGCCGAGGCCGTCTTCGCGCGCAGCCTGTCCGGGCACGTCGACCTGCGCGAGGCCGCCCAGGGGCTCGCCGGCCCGGACGCGGCCGCGCTGCCGGAGCAGGACGCGAAGCGGCTGGCGGAGGACGTCGAGAAGGCGCTCTACGCCTCGAAGGTCGTCTCCTACGCCCAGGGCTGGAACATGATCGCGGTGGGCAGCCGGGAGCACGGCTGGGACATCGACCTCGGTGCGATGGCGACGATCTGGCGCGGCGGCTGCATCATCCGCGCGGCCTTCCTGGACCGGATCCGCAACGCCTACGCCACCGACCCGGAGCTGCCGACGCTGCTGGCGGACGCCGAGTTCTCCCGAGAGCTCGCCGATGCCCAGGACGCCTGGCGCCGCGTGGTGAGCACGGCCGCCGAGCTGGGCATTCCGACGCCGGGATTCGCGGCCGCGCTGTCGTACTACGACGCGCTGCGCGCGCGGCGCCTGCCGGCGGCCGTGACCCAGGCACAGCGCGACTACTTCGGCGCGCACACCTACCGCCGGACCGACGCCGAGGGCTCCTTCCACACCCGCTGGGACACCGACGCCCGCACCGAGGAAACGGCCTGAGGGCGGGCTCCCGCCCCGGTTGGTCCCGGGGTGGGAGCGTTCCCCGTTTCGGGGCGCGCCCGTTGGGCGCAGGAGTGCTCCAGGCGGCCCAGCGAGCGCGCGGCGCGCGGCGGACCCGTGGCGGCCCGCCGCGCGTGCGCGGGATGCCGTTAGGCCAACGGAGTGCCTTCGGTAACGACGCTGCGTGGTGGGCGACATGCTCATCGAAGCCGGTGAACGGCACCGGGACCGAAGCGCCCTCCAGGGGCGGAAATGAGAAGACGGACATGGGTATGCGGACCTTCCCGCAGTTGCCGAACACGCCCGCCCCGCCGCGACCGCTCCAGCGCCGGTGGGTGTGGACCATCGGCGGGGTCCTGCTGCTGCTGTTCGTCCTGGGCCTCGCCGCCTCCTGCGCTTTCCCGCGGTGAGTCGCGCCCGACCCCGGGTCGGCCGCGACGCCGCCGCCCGGAG
The DNA here is from genome assembly GCF_047200635.1 of Saccharopolyspora antibiotica. NCBI lineage: Bacteria > Bacillati > Actinomycetota > Actinomycetes > Pseudonocardiales > Pseudonocardiaceae > Saccharopolyspora > Saccharopolyspora antibiotica. The sequence continues at coordinate 24,750 of NZ_JBJZOI010000004.1, forward strand.
GCCGGTCGGCCGGTGCCTCGACGAGTCCGCGCGGTCGGTGCCGAACGAGATCCGCGGCTCGGGCACCACCGCGCTCACCGGGACGGCGACGGAACCGGCCGAGCGGGGACTGGCGGCTCGCGGCCGGGCGGGCTCGGCGGTGCTCAGAAGGGCGGCCGGAAGCCGGGCTCCGGGGGGTTGCGGAGGAGGACGTCGCGCAAGGCGGTGAGCTGCGCGGTCACGGCGAAGTCGAAGCGGGCCGCGAAGTCGGTGGCGCTGGCGTCGCCGAGGATGCTGTGCAGCGCGGGGAAGCGCTCCTCGGCGATCTCCGCCCGCAGCCGCGTCAGATCGGGCGAGGACGGCGCCTGCTCCTCCTGCACCAGCCCGGAGACCAGGTGCAGCAGCGTCCACACCGCCCAGGAGGTCTCGCGCGTCCCGAACCCGGCGCGCAGCAGCGTCGCGGTGATCTCCTCGGCGAACCGCAGCGCGTGCGGGTCGGCGGCGTGAGCGCCCGCGACCAGGACGGCGCCGTCCGGGTGGGAGAGCAACACCCTCCGCAGCCGGTGCAGCAGCTCCCGCAGCCGCCGGTCCCACCGGCCCGGGAGGTCCTCGAAGCCGACCTCGCCGATGATCGCGTCGGCCATCATCTCCCGCAGCCGGGCCTTGCTCTTGACGTGCCAGAGGACGGTGTTCATCCGGACCCCGAGCCGGTCGGCGACGGCGCGCAGGGAGACCGACTCCAGCCCCCGCTCGTCGAGCACCCGCACCGCCTCGGCCACCACGACGGCGGGGTCCAGGCGGGCGGTCCTGCCGGTGGGATCCGTCATCTCCCCAGCGTAAGCGCACCGCCACCGCGCGCGGGGTGATCAACGCCGGGGTTCGGCCAGGCCGCCGCCCCGGGCGGGGCACGCCCACGCCGCGTGCCGCACCCCGCGTCGGCGACGCATCGCGCATCGGACGGCGGCTCGGGTCAGGTCGCCCGCTCCGGAACCCTGCCGCTCGTCCCCTCGACGCGCCGCACCGTCCGCTCGGGCGCACCCATCACGGCGGGCCTGGCCCGGCTCCTCCGGAGGCGTCCGCCTCCACGTGGGCGGCCCGGCCGGGGTGGCAGGATGGTGGGGATGAGCGAGTTCTCCGGGTTGCCGGACCTGCCGGTGCGGCCGGTGCTCGGCGAGGTCGCCGACGCGCTCGCCGCGCACGGCACGACCGTGCTGGTCGCCCCGCCCGGTACCGGCAAGACCACCCTGGTCCCGCTGGCGCTGGCCGAGCGCGGGATGCGCGTGGTGGTGGCCGAACCCCGGCGGCTCGCGACCCGCGCGGCCGCGCGGCGGATGGCTCAGCTGCTCGGCGAGGACGTCGGGCGGCGCGTGGGGTACGCGGTGCGCGGGGAGCGGAAGCGGGGCCCCGAGACCGTCGTCGAAGTGGTCACCTCGGGGCTGCTGGTGCGGCGGTTGCAGGCCGATCCGGAGCTGACCGGGGTGGACGTGGTGGTCCTCGACGAGTGCCACGAGCGGCACCTCGACGCCGATCTGCTGCTGGCCCTGCTGCTGGACGCCCGCGCCGGGCTGCGGCCGGACCTGCGGGTGCTGGCGACCTCGGCGACCGTGGCCGCGACCCGCGCGGCGGAGGTGCTCGGAGGTGCTCCGGTGCTGCACGCGCACGCCCGCACCTTCCCGGTCGGGCACCGCTACCTGCCGCCGAACCGGGGCGAGCGGATCGAGGCCTGCGTGGCCCGGGCGGTGCGGACGGCGCTCGACGAGCAGGAGGGCGACGTGCTCGCCTTCCTGCCCGGGGCGGGGGAGATCCGCCGCGTCGCCGCCGCGCTCGGCGACCTGCCCGATGCGGACGTGCTGCCGCTGCACGGCAGGTTGCCGCACGCCCAGCAGGATTCCGCGCTGCGAGGAGGGGACCGGCGCAAGGTGGTGCTCGCGACGGCCGTGGCCGAGTCGAGCCTGACCGTGCCCGGGGTGCGCGCGGTGGTCGACTCCGGGCTGTCCCGGGTGTCCAGAGTGGACACGCGACGCGGGTTGTCCGGGCTGGCGACCGTCCGGGTCTCGCGGGCGAGCGCGGAGCAGCGCGCGGGGCGCGCGGGCCGGGAGGCGCCGGGCACGGCCTACCGCTGCTGGCCCGAGCACGAGCACGGGACGTTGCCCGCCTTCCCCGAACCGGAGATCCGCACCGCCGAACTCACCCGCCTCGCCCTGGAGCTGGCCTGCTGGGGTACGCCGGACGGCAGCGGAGTGACCTGGTGGGACGAACCACCGGCCGGGCCGCTGGCCGCCGGACGGGAGGTGCTGCGCGGTCTGGGCGCGCTGGAGCGCTCCGGTGCGGTCACCGGGCGCGGGCGGCGGATGGCCGAGCTCGGCCTGCACCCGAGGCTGGCGCGGGCGCTGCTCGACGGCGCCGAGGTCGCCGGTGCCCGGGTGGCGGCGGAGGTGGTGGCGCTGCTCGACGACGACGCGGTCACCTCGAAGTCCGATGTGGACTCAGCGCTCGCGGAGCTGCGCCGCGGCGGACCTGGCTCGGATCGGTGGCGGCGGGAGGCGCGCAGGCTCGCGCAGCGCGCGAGCGGTGCCCCGGGCACCGGCTCGGTCGCCGAGGTCGTGGCGCTCGCCTTCCCGGAGCGGATCGCGCGCCGCCGCGCTCCGGACTCGCCGATCTACCTGATGGCTTCGGGCACCGCGGTGGAGGTTCCCCCCGGTTCGCCGCTGCGGCACGCGGAATGGCTGGCCGTCGCGATCGCCGACCGCGCTCCCGGTGCCGCGCACGGCGCGGTGCGGCTGGCCGCCCCGGCGGACGAAGAGCTGGCTCGGCGGGTCGCGGCCCCGCTGCGCGGCGTCGTCGAGGAGGTCACCTGGTCCGGCGGCGAGGTGCGCGCGGTTCGGGAGGAGCGGATCGGGGCGATCACCGTCGAGAGCAGGCCGCTGCGCGCCCCCGACCCCGCGCTGCTGCGCGAGGCGCTGCTCGACGGGCTCCGGACCGACGGGCTGGAGCTGCTGTCCTGGAGCCAGGACGCGGTGCGGCTGCGGCACCGGCTGGCCTTCCTGCACGACGCGCTCGGTGAGCCGTGGCCCGCCGTCGACGACGGCTCGCTGCTGGCGGCGGCGGACACCTGGCTGGAACCGGAGCTCTCCCGCGCTGCCCGGCGCACCGATCTGGCGCGGATCTCGGCCGGGGGCGGGCTGCGCCGGCTGGTGCCCTGGGACCGGGCGGCCCGCCTCGACGAGCTCGCCCCGGAGACCGTCGAGGTGCCGTCCGGGTCCCGCATCAGGATCGATTACTCGGGGGAGCGGCCGGTGCTGCCGGTGAAGGTGCAGGAGGTGTTCGGCTGGCGACAGGTCCCGCTGCTCGCCGCGGGCTCGGTCCCGCTGCTGCTGCACCTGCTGTCCCCGGCCGGTCGGCCCGCGGCGGTCACCGCGGACCTGGCGTCCTTCTGGGCGACCGGCTACCCGCAGGTCCGCGCGGACCTGCGGGGCCGCTATCCGAAGCACCCGTGGCCGGACGACCCGACCACGGCGACCCCCACCCGCCGAACGCGCCGGCCGGGCTGAGCCCGGAACCGCGCCCGGTTCCGGGCCGGGATCGGCTGGACCGGCGGCACCCGCCGTGGCGCCCCGCCGCCGCGAGCACCGGACCGGGATCGGAAGTCAGTGCAGCGCCACCACCAGCGGTTCGGCGTCCCGCACGTCCTGGGTGGTCCAGATCGCTCCGGCCAGGGCGAAGCCGATCCGGGCCACCGCGCACGGGTCGGTCTCATCCTCCTCCAGCTCGTCGTCCGGGACGACGCCCGCGGCCCGGATCGCGGCGGCGACCTCGGCCGGCGGCTCCTCCTCCAGGAAGTCGATGTCGTCGGAGTTGGTGGCGAACGCGGATTCGCCGTCGACCGCGTAGTCCAGGCTGATCAAGCTGCTGATGTTGTGGTGCACCGTGATCGCGGGCCCGCCCGCTTCGGAGAGCACCACGGCGGGGCTGCGCATGACGGGCGGGTCCTGCGCCCGCAGCGCGCTGAAATCGCCGGTGCGGGCGCCCGCCAGCAGCCCCCGCAGCGATTCCAGGCCACCGATCGCGAAGGTGCTGCCCGCGTCGTCGAACACGGCCGTCCACCCGCCGATCCGGACGGCCAGCAGCGCGGACATGCAGTCCGGGGAGCCGAGCGCCGCGCGCAGCACCGAGGTCCAGCCGTCCGGCCGCTCGGCGGGCAGCGCGCGCACCGTCGCGGCCTCCGCATCGGCGCCGAGGATCCGCAGCGCCTCGCGCGGCTCCAGGTCGCGCACCAGGTGCACGGTGTGGTTCGGGTCCAGCACGTCCAGTTCGGACAACCAGATCGGGTAGCCGTCCTCGTCCAGGGTTCCGGGCGGGAAGCCGGGAGTGCTCATCGTCGTCATCCTCGTGTTCGGTGCCGGGCTGCGGCGGGCGCGGAGTCCGCTTCGCGGCGTGCGCCGCGCTGTCATCAGGTCGCCGCCACTGTCCCCCACACCCCTGACAGTCCGAGCACTCCTGGTGAGCGGCGTGCTCGCGGGCGAAGGACCTCCCCCCGGCCAGATCCGCCCTCCCCCCTGCGGGGCCGACCGGGACGGGGTCTCCTGTGGAGGCCGCCACGCCCGCCCGCGAACCTCAGGAGCACCGCATGACACCTGCCCCGAGCACGTCCGCGCAGTGGCGCGAGTTCCTGGTCCGCCGCGGCGCGGGAACGCCCGGGGTCGAGGACTGGCGCGGGCACGGTCCCGCCGGTGCGGCGGCGGTCGCCGGGCTGGAGGAGCGGCTGGGGCGCGCGCTGCCGCCGAGCTACCGGAACTTCCTGCTGGTCAGCGACGGCTGGAGCGATCCGGGGACCGAGCTCTGCGGCCTGCTGGCCACGCCGGGGATCGGCTGGTTCGAGGACGTCGCGGGCGATCTCGTCGAGGCGTGGGACGAGCCGGAGGTGGCCTGCTTCGCCGCGGACCTGGCGATGCTCCGCCGCTCGCTGCTCGTCTCGGACCACGGGAACGGCGTGTTCTGGCTGCTCAACCCGAACGAGGTCGCGGGCAACGGGGAGTGGGCGGCGTACGAGTGGGACACCGGGAGCGGTTCACCCGCCCGTCACGCCGACTTCGCCGCGCTGGTCGCCGCCGCGCTGGCGGAGCGCTGACCGCCGGGCGGGGCTCGGGCGGCCGACCGGGGCCGAACTCCGCACCTCGTCCTTGACAACGATCGACTCGCGCTGAAGGGTGGTCGCGTTCCACTGCGACGGTGTGCAGGAAGCCGGTGTGAATCCGGCGCGGTCCCGCCACTGTGAACGGGGAGCCTCGTCCACCAGCGCCACTGCCGGGAGACCGGTGGGAAGGCCGGACGCGGTGTCGATCCGCGAGCCAGGAGACTGGCACCGTCGTACCGATTCGCACGGGGTCGCGGAGCCCCGGAGGAGGTACTGCGAGAGTGCGCCCGACCAGATCCCCGCACGCCCCCGTTCGAGGGCAGTTCCCACGGCCCGTCCACCCGGCGTGAGCACCGCGATCGGCCGCAGGCGGTTGCTGGCCGGTGTGGCCGGGGCGATCGCCGCGGCGCCGCTGGTGTCCTGCGCGGGTGGCGCCGGATCCGGTCCCGGGCGGCTGCGCGCGGCCTTCCCCACCGGTGGCGCCACCGAATCCCTCGACCCGCACACGGGCTCGCTGTTCGTGGACCAAGCGCGGGCCAAGGCGCTGTTCGACACCCTGGTGGGGTACGCCGACGACATGAGCGTGGTCCCGCGCCTGGCCGAGTCCTGGCGACCCGACCCCACCGGCACCCGCTGGCGGATCCGGTTGCGCGCGGCCACCTTCCACGACGGGCGCCGGGTCACCGCCGAGGACGTGCTGCACACCTACCGGCGGATCGCCGAGGAGACCACCGCAGCCCAGGCCGCCGCGCACTTCGCCGACGTGGACTTCGGTGCCAGCCGGGCGTTGTCGGCGATGGAGCTGGAACTGGTGCTGGGCGCGCCGAACTTCGAGTTCCCCGCGGCCTGGGGGGCTCCGGCGACCGAGATCATCCCGGCGGACACCACCGACTTCACCCGGCCGGTGGGCTCGGGACCGTTCCGGTTCGTTTCGTTCGAGCCCGGCGGGTCCGCCGTGTTCGCCCGCTACGACCGGCACTGGTCCGGCCCGGCGCTGCCCGCCGAGCTGGAGTTCGTGCCGGTGGAGGAGGAGAGCGCGCGGATCAACGCGCTGCTGTCCGGGCAGGTCGACTACGCCCACGACGTGAGCGCGAACTCGGTGCGGCTGCTGGAGCGGGGCGGGCGGGCCCGGGTGCGCTCGGCGCCCTTCGGGACCATGCAGGCGATCCTGCTCAAAGTGGACCGGCCGCCGTTCTCCGATCCCCGCCTGGTGCGGGCCGTGCGGGCCGGGCTGGACCGGCGGGCGCTGCTGGAGATCGCGCTGAGCGGCCAGGGCCGGATCGGCAACGACCTGTTCGGCGCCGGGCTGCGCTACTACCCGGCCGGGCTGCCCGAGCCCGAGCGGGACCCGGAGCTGGCGCGTTCGCTGCTGGCCGAGGCCGGGGCGACCGGGCTCGGCTGGGAGTTGCGGACCAGTTCGGTGGACCCGTACTTCGACGGTGCGGCCAGCCTGATCTCCCAGCAGCTCGGGGAGATCGGGATGCGGGTGGCGCCGCGCGTCGGTGCGGCGGAGACCTACTTCTCCGACATCAAGGAGCACGGCGTGGCCGCGCTGAGCCGCACCGCGGCCCTGCCGGTGCCGATCTTCCTGGGGCAGCGCCTGACGTCCGGTGCGGGCAGCAACAACTACACCGGGTACCGCTCCGAGGAGTTCGACGCGCTGCACTCGCAGGCTCTGTCCACAGCGGACGAACGACGTCGCGCCGAACTGCTGGCGCGGGCCCAGCTGCTCGCGCGGGAGCGCAGCGGCATGGTGGTGTGGGGGTTCAGCGGCTGGAACGTCGCCACCTCCGAGCGGATCTCCGGGGTGCGCGGGGCGCCGCCGAACTCCCTGGACTGGGCCCGGTTCGACCGGGTGAGCGTGGGTTGATCGCGCTCGCCGCGCGGCCGCGCGGCGCGGTTTCCGGCGGGCGGGTGCTCGGCGCGCTGCTGTCCCGCTCGGCGGTGGCGCTGGCGCAGGTGGCCGTGGTCGCCGTGGGCGTGTTCGCGCTGACCGCGCTGCTGCCCGGGGACGCGGCCGTGGTGATCCTCGGCGAGCACGCCGACGCCGCGCGCCTCGCCGCGCTGCGGGAGCGGCTCGGGCTGGAGCGGCCGCTCGGGGAGCGGTTCCTGGACTGGGCGGCAGGTCTGCTGCGCGGTGATCTCGGCAGCTCGCTGCGCACCGGCAGACCGGTGCTCGACGAGGTGACGTCCCACGCCGCGACCACGGTCCTGCTCACGGCGCTGACGCTGCTGGTGGTGCTGCCGCTGGCCGGGTGGCTCGGCGTGCGCAGCGGGCTGCGCGCCGGGTCGCGGTTCGACCGGGCCGTGAACGCGGCCGCCGTGGTGCTGAACTCGGTCCCGGAGTTCGCGCTCGCGCTGCTGCTGGTCGGAGTCGTCTCCGTGGAGATGGGCTTGCTGCCCGCGACGGCCGCCGGGGAGTCGGGCTGGTCCCTGCTGGCCGATCCGGCGGTGCTGGTGCTGCCGGTCGCGGTGCTGGTGGCCAGGCAGCTCGGCGGGCTGGCGCGACAGGTCCGCACCGGCGTGGTCGCCGGGCGCGACGCCGGGTACGCCGCGCACGCGCGTCGCGCGGGGCTCGGCGAGCGGGCCGTGGTGCTGCGCCACGTGCTGCCGAACGTCCTGGGACCGGTGCTGCAACAGCTCGCGCGCACCGTGGACGGCCTGCTCGGCGGCGTGGTCGTGATCGAGGCGGTGTTCGCGCTGCCCGGACTGGGCGCTGGCTTCGTGGCGGCAGTGCGGGCGCGGGACCTGCCGGTGGTGCAGGGTTACGCCCTGCTGTTCGCGTCGATCACCATCGGGGTCAACCTGCTGGTGGACCTGGTCGCGCACCGCTTCCGGGCGGGTGCCCGGTGAGCCGCGCCCTGGGCTGGGTGCTGCTCGGCGTCCCGCTGCTGGCCGCGCTGGCCGGACCGCTGTTCGCCGGGTCCGCGCGGGCCGTGCACGCGCCGCTGCTACCACCCGGTGCCGGGCACGTGGCGGGCACCGACGTGCTCGGGCGCGACGTGCTCGCGCTGGTGCTGCGCGGCGGGGGTTCCGTGCTGGTCCTGGCGGTCGGCGCCCTCGGGCTCGCCTACGTCGTCGGGGTGCCGCTGGCGCTGGCGGCGGTCGGGCAGCCGCTGCGGTGGGTCGATCGGTGGCTGACCCGCGGCCTGGACCTGGTGCTGGCGCTGCCCGGCCTGCTGGTGCTCATGGTCCTCGCGGCCACCGGGGCCCGGACGGCGGGCGCGCTCGTGGTGGCGGTGGCGCTGCTGCAGCTGCCGGCCGTGGTGCGGTTGGTGCGCGGCGCGGCGCTCGGCGCCCGGCGGCGCTCGGTGGTGGAAGCGCTGGGGATGCAAGGGGAGTCCTGGTGGCGCGTCCACCTCGGTTACCTCGGGCGGGGCGTGCTCGGCCCGGTGGCGGTGGACGCGGGCGGCAGGCTGAGCCTGGTGCTCTACCTCGTCGCCTCGGCGAACTTCCTCGGGCTGGGGCTCGACCCGGCGACGGCCGACTGGGCGGTGCTGGTGGAGCGCAACCAGGAGGCCCTGTTCCTCCAGCCCTGGGCGGTCCTGCTGCCCGCGGGGCTGCTGGTGGCGCTCGCCACCGGAGCCAACCTCCTCGTCGACCGCTACCTGGTCCGCTGACCGTCGTTCCCGACCGGTTCGCGTCCCGGAACCGCCCCGCTCGTCCGGAAACCGGCGGTGGCCGCGGCTGCGCCGACGGGACGGCGCGGAGGCGGTGCCGCCACCGCGGACGAGCGGGAGCGGCCGTCCTGGGGAGCGCGGTCGCGGCAGGCGGAGCAATTCGGTCCCGGGTGTCTTGACCACCCCGGTGGTAGCGCTAACACTGGCGGCGCTCGACCCGGTCGACGACGAAGCGGGGGAGGTGGCGATGTCCGGAGGGACTGGCGCGCAGGCGGCGGGTTCCCCGTCGCAGCGGGCTTCGCTGGCCGATGTCGCCGCGCTCGCCGGGGTGTCCCCGATGACGGTCTCCCGGGTCGTCAACGGCACCGGGGCGGCGCGTGCCGAGACCCGGCGGCGGGTGCTCGACGCCGTCGAGCGGCTGGGCTACCGGCCCAACCCGCACGCCAGGGGCCTGGCCACCGGCCGGTCCCGGGTGCTCGGGGTGGTGGCGCTGGACTCGGTGCTGCACGGACCGGCCAGCACCCTGTTCGGCATCGAGAACGCCGCCAGGGACTCGGGTTTCGGCGTTTCGGTCACCAGCGTCCGCGAACCGGGCCGGGCCGGGATCGTCGAGGCCGTGCACGCGCTGCGCGGGCAGGGCGTCGCGGGCATCGTCGTCATCGCCCCGCACGCCGAGACGGGGCGGGCCCTGGGCGAGGTGCCAGCCGACCTGCCGGTGGTCGCGGTGGCCGACACCGCGCACGCCCCGGTGCCGGTCGTCGCCGTGGACCAGCGCGACGGCGGGCGGCAGGCCACCGAGCACCTGCTCAACCTCGGGCACCGCACGGTCTGGCACCTGTCCGGACCGGACGGCTGGTTCGAGACCGAGGCCCGCGAGGAGTCCTGGCGGGGCGCGCTGCGCACCGCCGGAGCTCCGGTTCCGCCGGTGCTGCGGGGGGATTGGAGTCCCCGCTCCGGTTACGAGGCGGGCCGGGAGCTGCTGCGGCACCCGGGGGCCGACGCCGTGTTCGCCGCCAACGACCAGATGGCCCTCGGGCTGCTGCGCGCCCTCGCCGAGGCGGGGCGCTCGGTACCCGGGGACGTGCGCGTCGTCGGGTTCGACGACGTGCCCGAGGCCGCCTACTACTCACCACCGCTGACGACGGTGCGACAGGACTTCCTGGCCCTGGGGCGCACCACCTGCGACCAGCTGCTCCGGCTGGTGGCGGGAGAACAGGACGTGCCCGCGAGGGCCGTCGTACCCGCAGAGCTCGTCGTGCGGGACAGCACCGGACCGCATCCGCCCCGCTGAGGCGCGTCCACCGTCCCGCGCGGACGGCGGCGCGCCCGGCCCGAAGGCAACTCCGCTCACGACGGGGGAACTCCCATGCTCCTTGCCGATGGTCTGCGGCTGTCCATGAACTGGATGGACAACCTCATCCTGATCGTCTACTTCGCGGTGGTGCTGGGCATCGCCCTGGCCGCCAAGCGCAGCGTGCGCAACAGCCTCGACTTCTTCCTGTCCGGCCGGTCCCTGCCCGCGTGGGTGACCGGCCTGGCGTTCGTGTCCGCGAACCTCGGTGCCACCGAGATCCTGGGCATGGCGGCCAACGGCGCGCAGTACGGCGCTTACACGATCCACTGGTACCTGATCGGCGCGATCCCGGCGATGGTGTTCCTCGGCCTGGTGATGATGCCGTTCTACTACAACTCGAAGGTGCGCAGCGTCCCCGAGTTCCTGCTGCTGCGCTTCAGCCGCGCCTCGCACCTGCTCAGCGCCGGGTTGTTCGCGGTCGCCTCGGTGCTCATCGCGGGGGTGAACCTGTACGCGCTCGCGATCGTGCTGCGCGCGCTGCTCGGCTGGCCGCTGCCGCTGTCCATCGGGGTCGCCGGGGCGTTCGTGCTGGCCTACATCATCATCGGCGGGTTGTCCTCGGCGATCTACAACGAGGTGTTGCAGTTCTTCGTCATCGTGGCCGCGCTGGTGCCGCTGACGGTGCTGGGGCTGGCGCGGGTCGGCGGGATCGGCGGGTTCGTGGACCGCGTCTTCGCCGGGCCTGGGCCGGAATTCCTCACCGCCTGGGGCGGAACCGGCTTCGGGCAGGAGAACCCGCTGGGCGCGAACTGGCTCACGATCACCCTGGGCCTCGGGTTCGCGGTGTCCTTCGGCTACTGGACGACGAACTTCGCGGAGGTCCAGCGCTCGCTGTCGGCGCGGAACCTCTCGGCGGCGCGGCGCACCCCGCTGATCGCGGCCTTCCCGAAGATCTTCATCCCGCTGATCGTGGTGCTGCCGGGCATCATCGCCCTGCTGGTGTACCCGCGGATCGGGCAGGCGGGCGGCGCCTACGACTACAACGACGCGATCCCGCTGCTGATGCGGGACCTGCTGCCGAACGGGGTGCTGGGACTCGCGGTGACCGGGCTGATGGCCTCGTTCATGGCGGGCATGGCCGCGAACGTCTCCAGCTTCAACACCGTGTTCACCACCGACATCTGGCGCCCCTACCTGCGGCCGGGCCGCTCGGACGCGCACTACCTCCGCGTCGGGCGGGTGGTGACGGCGGTGGGCGTGCTCGCGGGCATGGGCACGGCGTTCATCGCCGCCTCGTTCAGCAACATCATGAACTACCTCCAGACGCTGTTCTCCTTCTTCAACGTCCCGCTGTTCGCCACCTTCGTGCTGGCGCTGTTCTGGAAGCGGATGACCGCGCAGGCCGGGTTCTGGGGCCTGCTGGCGGGCACGGCCGCGCCGATCACCTTCTACGTCGCCTACAAGACGGGCGTGGTGCCGATCAGCACCGACCAGGGCGCGAACATGATCTCCTCGATGATCGCGTTCGCGGTGGACGTCGCGGTGAGCGTGCCGGTGGCGCTGGCCACCGCGCCGAAGCCGGACGCCGAGCTGCGCGGGCTCGTCTACTCGCGGGCGGCGGCCGCCGACACCGGCGAGGTGCTGGCCGGGGACTCGGCCTGGTACCGCCGGCCGGCGCTGCTGGGCTGGAGCGCGATCGTGCTCGCCGCGTTGTGCTACCTGCCGTTCTCCTTCTGAGCCCGGCCCGACACCGAGCGGAGGTCACCTTGACCGAACCACCTCACTCCCAGCGGGGGACCGAACCCCACGGCAGGCCCGACGAGCACGCCGCCGCCGTCGCCGCGCAGGAACGCGCCTCCGGTACCGCGGCCCGGTTGTTCGACGTGCGCAACGTGATCGGCGGTCTGTTCGCGTTCTACGGACTGCTCATCGGCGCCGCCGGGGTGTTCGCCGACGAGGCGGCGCTGGCGAAGGCGCAGGGCATCAACATCAACCTGTGGACGGGCGCGGCGATGCTGCTGGTCGGCGCGTTCTTCCTGCTGTGGCAGCGGATCCGCCCGCTGCGCCAGGACCCGCCCGAGGGCGAGAGGAGCTCCGCGTGAGGATCACCCACCTGGACACCTTCGTGCTCGGCACGCCGTGGCGGGACCTGACCTACGTGCTGGTGCACACCGACGACGGGCTCGTCGGCGTGGGCGAGACCCGGATGCTCGGGCACACCCAGGCGCTGCTGGGCTACCTGCGCGAGGCGGCGCCCCGGCACCTGGCCGGCACCGACCCGTTCGACGTGGAATCGCTGGTGCAGCGGATGAAGCACGGCGACTACGGCCGGGCCGGGGAGATCGCGATGTCCGGCATCGCCTGCGTGGAGATGGCCTGCTGGGACATCATCGGCAAGGCGCTGGGCCAGCCGGTGTGGCGGCTGCTCGGGGGCAAGGTCCGCGACCGGATCAAGGCCTACGCCAACGGCTGGTACACGGTGGAGCGCACCCCGGAGGACTTCCACGCCGCCGCGCGGGAGGTGGTGCGCCGCGGTTACCGGGCCCTCAAGTTCGACCCGTTCGGCCCCGGCCGCTGGGAGCTGGAGGCCGCCGAGCGACGCCGCTCCACCGCGCTGGTCGAGGCGGTCCGGGACGCGATCGGACCGGACGTGGAGCTGCTGGTGGAGATGCACGGCCGGTTCACCCCGGCCGAGGCGGTTCGCATCGCGGGCGAGCTCACCGAGTTCGATCCGGCCTGGATCGAGGAACCGGTGCCGCCGGAGAACGTCGCGGCGCTGTCCACCGTGGCCGAGAAGGTGGACGTTCCGGTCGCCACCGGGGAACGGGTGCACGACCGCATCGAGTTCCGCGAGCTGTTCGAGCGCCGCGCGGCGGACATCATCCAGCCCGACATCGGCCACTTCGGCGGCATCCTGGAGACCCGCAAGGTCGCCGCGACCGCCGAGACCCACTACGTGCTCGTCGCCCCGCACAACGTCGGCGGCCCGGTGCTCACCGCGGCGAACCTGCACCTGGCGGCCAGCACCAGCAACTTCAAGATCCAGGAGCACTTCAACGACTTCGCCGACCGGCACGTGCAGCAGGCCGCTCCCGGGTTGCCGGAGGTGGTCGACGGCTACTTCGCGCTGCCGCAGGCACCGGGGCTCGGGGTGGAGCTCGACGTGGACTTCGTCCGCGAGCACCCGCCGGAGGGCGCGCACTTCGACCTCTACGCCGAGGACTGGCAGTTCCGGGGCACGAAGGGGACGCGGTGAGCGGTCGCGCGGTGGTCATCGACCGGCCGGGGGAGCTGCGCCTCAGCTCCGTCGACCCCCTCGAACCGGGGCCGGGCGAGGCGCTGGTCCGGGTCGCCTGGAGCGGCATCTGCGGCTCGGACCGGGAGGTGTTCACCGGCGGCAGGCCCGAGGGCTTCGTCCGCTACCCGGTGGTGCCCGGGCACGAGTGGTCCGGCACCGTCGAAGCGGTCGGCGCCGGGGTCACCGCGGATCACGTCGGGCACCGGGTCGTCGGGGAGGGCTTCCGAGGTTGCCGGTCCTGCGACGCCTGCCGCCGCGGGGAGAGCAACCTGTGCGCCAGCGGCTACGAGGAGACCGGGTTCACCTTGCCCGGAGCCTGGGCCGAACACCTGCTGGTGCCGGCGCGGTTGCTGCACGTGCTGCCGCCGGAGGCGGACCTGCGCGCGGCCGCCGTGCTGGAACCGGCGGCCTGCGTCGGCGAAGCCTGCCTGCGCCTCGGTGGCACGGCGGGGGAGCGGGTAGCGGTGGTCGGCGGTGGCAGCCTCGGGTTGCTCGGCGCGCAACTGCTCGCCGCGACCGCGCCCGCCGAACTCGTCGTGGTGGAGCCGAGAACGGGCCGCGAGGAGCTCGCCGCCGGGTGCGGGGCGAGCGCGGTGCTCACCCCGCTGGAGGCGGTGCGGCGCTGCGGGCGGTTCGACGCGGTGCTGGAGACCGCGGGCACCGCAGGCAGCGCGCACCTGGCGACCCGGCTGGCCCGCCGCGGCGGCCGGGTCGCGTTGACCGGGTTGCCGCCGGAGTCCGACGTGCTGGTGACCTCGCGGCTGGTCTCGGCGCAGCTCACGCTGCACACGGTGTTCGGCGCGCCGTCCCGGGCGTGGACGCACGTGGTGCGGCTGTTCACCGCGGGGGTGCTGGATCCCGGCCGCATCGTCACCCACGAGTACGACCTCGCCGAAGCCCGCACCGCGCTGGACGCGCTCGCCGGCCCGGGGCCGGAGGTCGGCAAGATCCTGCTGCGCCCGGGCCGGTGACGCGGCCGGGATCAGTTGAACCGCCCGCGCGACGGGCCGGACGTGGGGAGGCCGCGGGATGCGGAGGTTGCGGGCGCGGCGGCTGACCGGGCCGTGCGCGGAGCACGGGGAGGGGCCGGTGTGGCACCCGGGCTGGCCGGGTGTGCGGTGGGTGGACATGCTCGCCGGGGACGTGCTCACGCTGATGCCGGACGGGCGGGTCCACCGGGCGCACGTGGGGACCGTGGCCGCCGCGCTGCGCCCCCGCCGCGGCGGCGGCGCGGTGCTCGCCCTGGAGCGCGGCTTCGCCCTCGCCGACGACGAGCTGACCGAGGTGCGCGAGCTGGGGGAGCTCTGGACCGATCCGCGGATCCGGATGAACGAGGGCGGTTGCGATCCGGACGGGCGCTTCTACTGCGGCTCGATGGCCTACGACGAGACCCCCGGCGCGGGCGATCTGCACCGGCTGGACCGTTCCGGCCGGTCGGAGGTGGTGGTCAGCGGGGTGACGATCTCCAACGGGCTGGCGTGGAGTCCCGACGGGAGCACCGCCTACTACGCGGACACCCCGACGCAGCGGGTGGACGCCTTCACCTACCGGGGCGGGGAACTGGTGGACCGCAGGCCGGTGGTGCGCGTCCCGCCCGAGGCGGGCGCCCCGGACGGGCTCACCGTCGACGCCGAGGGCTGCCTGTGGGTCGCGCTGTGGGGCGGGGCGGCGGTGCGCCGCTACGCGCCGGACGGCGAGCCGATGGCCGTGGTGGAACTGCCGGTGCCGCGCGTGACCGCCTGCACCTTCGGGGGGCCCGCGCTCGCCGACCTGTTCGTCACCACCTCGCGCCAGGCCACCGACGTGCGGCGGTATCCGGCCGCCGGGGCGCTGTTCGTCGTCCGCGACGCGGGCCGCGGGCTCCCGGTCCTGCCCTGCGCTCTGTGATGGCCGGAACCGAACGGCGAACGGGAGCGCGTTGCTCCGATCGAGCGGTTGACCGGCCGGGGCGCGGGCGGTCTGATGGGCTGATCATGCGCGCTGCGCCGGACCGGAGACGAGGAATCCCCCGATGAGCCTGCTGTTCCCCGCACCGCACCGGGTCGGTCTGCTGCGGGCCGCGCTGATCGTGCTGGTCGCCGTCGCCCTGGCGGCGGTGCTGGCGCTGCTGGTCGCGGTGCGGCCGCAGGCCGGCGCGGAGGGCGGGAAGCACGCGGCGGTCTACTACCAGACCCAGTACGACGGCGACCGCTACCTCTCGCCGCTGGGGCTGACCGAGCACGGCGCCCCGGTGACCGAGGTGATCGTCGGCGCGGTCCACCTGAACTCCCCGACCGAGGTGCACCTCAACGACGAACCGCCGGACGACCCGAAGTTCGACCCGATGTGGGCGGACCTGGCGGCCCTGCAGGGCGAGGGGGTGCAGGTGCTGGCCATGGTCGGCGGCGCCGCGCACGGCAGCTTCCAGCGCCTGGACACCGAGTTCGAGACCTACTACCCGCTGCTGCGGGACCTGTTGCGCGATCGCGGCCTCGACGGGGTGGACCTCAACGTCGAGGAGGAGATGTCCCAGCAGGGCATCCAGCGGGTCATCGCGGCGCTGCGGGCGGACTTCGGTCCCGAGTTCCTCATCACGATGGGGCCGGTGGCCAGCGCGCTCTCCGGTGGCGGCAACCTCTCCGGCTTCGACTACGAGCAGCTCTACCGCGAGGCCGGGGACGACATCGCCTGGTTCAACGCCCAGTTCTACAACGGGTGGGGAGACGCCTCCTCCACCGCGGACTTCGACGCGATCGTCTCCCGGGGCGTGATCCCGGCGGAGCGGATCTCGGTGACCGTGCTGACGAACCAGGCCAACGGCGCCTCCGGCTACGTCGACGTCGCTGGCCTGCGGAGCACGTTCGCCGCCCTGCGGGCCGCGCACCCCGAGTTCGGCGGCGTCACCGGGTGGGAGTACTTCAACGCGCGGCCCGCCGCGGGCGAGGACCCGTGGCAGTGGGTCGTCGACGTCGCGGGCTCCTGGATCTGACCGGCTGATCCACCCGGATTCCGCCGCGCGGCAGCGGTTCCCGGCCCTCACCCCTCGTCCCAGGTCTGGGCGACGGCGACCACCTGGACGCCGAGCGCCTGGGCCATCGCGGTCTCTCCGGGCGGGGCGGCGTCATCGGTGACGAGCACGTCGTAGGACCGCACGTCGCCGTAGGCGTAGGTGGCCGACAGGCCGAACTTGCTGTGGTCGACGGCGAGCACCGAGCGGCCCGCCACCCGGACGAACGCCTCCTTGTTCTCGGCGTACTCCCGCATCGGGTGCGACAGCCGCCCCTCCTGCACGCACGTCGCGGTGAGGAACGCGACGTCGATGTGGAAGCGGTCGAGCTGGCGGACGATCTCCGGCCCCGCGCAGGACTCGAACTCCGGGTAGAAGCGGTCGCCGAGCAGCGTGGTCTGCCTGCCCGACTCCGAGAGCAGGTACGTCACCCGCAGCGAGTTGGTGATCACGTGCACGTCCTCGACGTGCCCGAGCTGGCGGGCCAGCGGGAACAGCGTGCTGCCGCAGTCGAGCAGCACGGTGCTGCCGGGGGAGACGTGGTTGCAGAGCTCCTCGCCGATGGCCGTCTTGGCCCCGCGGTGCATGTTCTCCCGGAACTGCAGGGAGCTCTCGATGTCCACGGTGGCCAGTGAGAGGGCGACGGCGCGGCGCTTGTGCAGCAGCTTGCGCTCGTGGAGGTCGTCCAGGTCGCGGTGCATCGTCATCAGGCTCACGCCCAGGCGCGCCGCGAGCTCGTCGATGCGCACTTCGCCGCCCTTGCTGACGTGGCGCAGCACGGCCTGGCGCCGCTGCTCGACCTCGGCCTTGGACTTCCTGATCGGCATCGTCGCCTCCCTCGTCGTCCGGAACTTTATCGCACAATTTGCGTGAAGATCTTGAAAATATCTGAGATATCTAGCATCTTGATCCCACACAACCGGCCGCCTCCGCGGACCCCGCGACCGGCCGGACAGCTGCAAGGTCACTGCTCCAATGCTGTGACCAGGAGAAACAATCGGACCGCCCTGTTCTGAGCGAGGCGATCCGGCTGCACCGACCCGGGCACCGAAGCCCGTCAGGAGGTCCTACCGTGGTGTCAACCGCCCACGAACCCCCCGCATCCCCGTCGTCCGGTGGGACGACGTTCTTCGATCGCATCGGCATCCCCCGCGTCCTCCTCTGGGGCTACGTCGGGATGTTGCTGTTCATGATCGGTGACGGGGTGGAGACCAGCTACCTCTCCACCTACTTCAAGGTCGACCTGGGCTTCAGCGAGTCCAGCGTCGGCATCATCTTCACCGTCTACGGTCTCGCGGCCGCCGTCGGCGCCTTCCTCGCGGGCGGTCTGTCCGACAAGTGGGGCCCGCGCAAGGTCATGATGGCCGGTGCCGCCCTGTGGGCCGCCTGCCACGTGCTGATGCTGGTCATCGGCATCCCGACCAGCAACTACGTGCTGATCCTGCTCACCTACGGGGTGCGCGGCCTGGGCTACCCGCTGTTCGCCTACGGCTTCCTGGTCTGGATCATGGTCGGGGCGCCGGAGAAGCAGATCAGCAAGGCGCTCGGCTGGTACTGGTTCTCCTTCACGATGGGCTACCCGGTGCTGGGTTCGGCCCTGGTCGCCGGGCTCAAGCCGGCCCTGGGCTTCTACCCGACGCTGTGGGTCTCGCTGGGCCTGATCGCTGCTGGTTCGGTAATCGTCTTCACGATGCTCAAGGAGCGCTCCGGCTTCGAGCCGCTGGCCTCCGACGGCGCCGGTGTGGTTCAGACGCTGGTCGGCTGCTTCACCATCATGTTCTCCCGGCCGCGGGTCGGGCTGGGTGCGCTGACCCGGCTCATCAACACCACGTCGCAGTTCGGCGTCTGGGTGTTCACCCCGCTGTACCTGATCGAGCAGGTCGGGTTCAACTCCGAGGAGTGGTCCACGCTCCTCATGATCATGATGGGTTCCAACCTGGCCGGCGTGGTCGCCTTCGGCGCGCTCGGCGACCGGTGGAGCAGGCACAAGACCATCGTCTGGTTCGGTGGCGTGCTCGGCGCGGTCTCCTGCCTCGGCCTGTACTACGTGCCCAACGCCGTCGGTCACAGCTACATCCCGGTCGCGATCACCGTGGCGATCTTCGGCGTCGGCCTCGCCGGCTACGTGCCGCTGCCCCCGCTGATGACCCAGCACGCCCCGGGGCGCAAGGGCCAGGTCATGTCGACCTACACCCTCGGCGCCGGTGCCAGCCAGGCCGTCGGTCCGGCCATCGGCACCGCGTTCATCGGCATCATCGGCATCCAGGGCGTCATGTGGATCTACGCGGTCCTGCACCTGACCAGCTCGGTGCTCGCGATGATCATCAGCGAGCCGTCCGCGGCGGCCAAGAAGGAAGCCGCCGAGCTCCCCGAGGACACCGCGGTCGTCGCGCACTGACCAGCGCCCGATCGCTTCGGCTCGGCCCCCCGGAGGGCCGAAGCGCGTGATCCGCTCGGCGGTTCTCCCGCCGCGACCTCCCCTCCCGTCCGGGAGGGGGCGCCGCGGCGGGGGAGCCGCCGAGTTGCGCGTTCGCGGGGGCGCGATCACCGGTCCCGCCGGTCAGGACGTCGGTCCGGCGGCCTTCGCGGCGCTCCCGCTCCTGGGGGACACCCGCATCGTGATGTCGGCGGTGACGGCGGTGGAGCCCGCGGTGTCGAGGATCCGCACCGGAACCACCCATTCCTCCGCCTCCGCGCCGGGTTCCGGCAGCGGGTCCAGCACGGCGACCCCGCGCACACCGGTCTCGGCCCTGGCCAGGTAGCGCACCCGCATCCCCACCGGGATCCAGCGGTGCGTGGCGGGGATGCTCACCTCGGTGAGCAGCCCGGCGGCGACCTCAGCGACGTTGCAGGCGGCGATCGCGTGGAACGTCCCGATGTGGTTGCGCACGGCCCGCCGGTCGCGGGAGACCACCTCGCAGCGGCCGGGTTCGAGCCGCACCACGTGCGGCCGGACGCTGCGGAAGTACGGCGCGCGCAGGCAGACGCCCCAGGAGAACAGCCGGGTCCCGAAGGGGAGGCGCGTGAGCCCGCGCCACAACTCCGGTGTCGAGGGCATCGTCGGACTCCTCCGGGAGGCAGTGCACTACCGGGCAGTAACTTAAAACGTTCGAAGGGGGCAGGTCAACTCCCCCGGTTCCCACGACCCGACCCCGACCGCGCTCCGGGTCGCGGGGCGGTGCCGCCACCCACCCGGCGGCTCCGCCGCCGCCCGGGGCCGCTGCGGTGGTCGCCGGGCGTGCTGGTGTACTGCTCGGAGCGTCGCGGGCAGCGGGGTGGCCGCAGCCGGGCGGGTCCGCCCGGGCGGAGTCGGCAGCGGCCGGCGTCGACTACCGCCGCCCGGCCCGGGAGTGGGACGAGCGGATGATGACAGCGGTCGCCGGACTGATCTTCGTCGTGACCCTCGCGCTGGTCGTCATCCGGCCGCGCGGGCTCGGGATCGGTTGGAGCGCGCTGGGCGGCGCGGCCGCGGCCCTGCTGACCGGCGTGATCGCGGTGCCCGACGTGTCCGCGGTGGTCGGGCTGGTGTGGAACGCGACGCTCGCGTTCGTCGCCATCGTGCTCATCTCGCTGCTGCTGGACGAATCCGGTTTCTTCGAGTGGGCCGCGCTGCACGTCGCCCGCTGGGGAGGTGGCAGCGGCCGGACGCTGTTCGTGCTCGTGGTGCTGCTCGGCGCGGTGATCTCGGCGGTGTTCACCAACGACGGCACCGCGCTGATCCTCACCCCGATCGTGCTGCAGATCGTGCTGGCGCTGCGGTTCAGCCCGGCGGCCACCCTCGGGTTCGCGCTGGCCACCGGGTTCGTCGCGGACTCCGGAAGCCTGCCGCTGGTCGTGTCGAACCTGGTCAACATCGTTTCCGCCGACTTCTTCGGCATCGGCTTCACCCGCTACGCGGTGGTGATGGTGCCGGTCGGGCTGGTCTCGGTGGCGGCCAGCCTCGCGGTGCTGCTGTGGTACTTCCGCCGGGACATCCCGGCCCGCTACGAGCTGACCGCGCTGGCCGAACCCGCGGGCGCGGTGCGGGACCGCACCACCTTCCGGGCGGGCTGGGCGGTGCTCGGGACGCTGCTCGTCGGCTACTTCGCGGCCGAGCCGCTGGGGATACCGCTGTCGGCGGTGATCGGAGCGGGAGCGCTCGTGCTGCTCGCGGTCGCGGCCCGCAGGCCCCGGGCGCTGCTGCGCTCCGGTGGAGCACCGGTGATCCCGGTCGGCAAGGTGCTGCGCGAGGCGCCGTGGCAGATCGTGCTGTTCAGCATCGGGATGTACCTGGTCGTGTACGGACTGCGAAACCAGGGGCTCACCCGGGAGCTGGCGGCGCTGTTCGGGCTCTTCGGCGAGCACGGGGTGCTGGCCGCCGCCCTCGGCACCGGACTCGTGATCGCGGTGCTGGCCTCGGTGATGAACAACCTGCCGACGGTGCTCATCGCCGCCCTCGCCATCGCGGGCGCGGGGGCGAGCGGGCTGGAGCACGAGACGATGGTGTACGCGAACGTCATCGGCTCCGACCTCGGGCCGAAGATCACGCCGATCGGCAGCCTGGCGACGCTGCTGTGGCTGCACGTGCTCGCCCGCAAGGGGCTGCACGTCGGCTGGGGGCGCTACTTCCGGACCGGGATCGTGCTCACGGTGCCGGTGCTGCTGGTCACGCTGCTGGCGCTGGCGGGTTGGCTGCTCGTGCTCGGCGGCTGACTCAACGCGCGGGCGCGGGCGCCTCGTCGCCGGGCAGCAGCCGCTCCTCGAACGCCGGCCGATCCGCCGCCGACCAGTGCCTGCGGTAGTTCGCCAGCGCGGTGCCCAGCCGGTCGCGGGCCGCCCGCGCCACCGAGTCGTCCGCTCCGATGCCCACGTGCGCGCACACGGCGATCGACGAGGTGTCCGACCGGGGCGCGTTGTTCACCGTCTCCACGTCCCCCAGTGTGCCGCCCCCGCCGCAGCGCCCTCGACGCGGGCGGTCAGCGGGAGAGCCCGGTCACCGCGGCGCGCTCAGCGGTCGGCCTCCGCCGCCCACTCCCGCAGCTGCTCCGGGGTGACGGCCGCACCGGGGAAGCGGCAGAGCCGGTCGGCGGGGAACGAGCGCATCATCCGCGACAGCTGCGGATCGTCGACCATCCCGCCCAGCCCGCTCGCCGCCAGCGCCTCCCGCAGCAGCCCGCCGCCGACCGGGTGGTCCAGCCACGCGCCCAGCTCGGAAGCCGGGGTCAGCGGCGCCCGAACCGGCTCCCCGGCGAGCTCGACCACCGCGGTCAGCCGAACGTCGCGGGAGGACGCGGCCGCGCGCAGCTCGAACGCACCGCCCTCCACCACCCAGCGCCGCAGCGGCTGGTGCCAGTAGGCGAACGCGCGCCGGTCCAGCTCCAGGACGACCCGGGTGCTCGCGCCCGGGGCCAGCTCGACCTTGGTGAACGCCTTGAGCTCCTGCCGCGGCCGGAACACCGAGCACTCCGGATCCGCGACGTAGAGCTGCACGACCTCCTGACCCGCGCGGGACCCGGTGTTGGTGACGGTGAGCGAGACCGACACCCGCGGTTCCGGCCCGTCCGCCAGCACCTCGACGGCCAGGTCGGAGTACCCGAAGCTGGTGTAGGACATCCCCTCGCCGAAGGCGTGGCCCACCGGCAGCTCGTGCGCGTCGTACCAGCGGTAGCCGATCAGCAGGCCCTCGCCGTAGCGCACCGCGCCGTGCTCCCCGGGGAACGCGCCGACCACCGGCGTGTGCGCCGCGCGCACCGGGATCGTCTCGGCGAGCCTTCCCGAGGGGTTCGCGGCGCCGGTGAGCAGCTCCGTCAGCGCGCTGCCGCCGGCCTGACCCGGCAACCAGCCGTGCAGGATCGCGGTGGCGTGCGCGTGCCACTCGTCGATCGTCACCACCGCGCCGCCCGCGAGCACCACCACCACGCGCCCGGCCACCGCCGCGACCTCCCGCAGCAGCTCCAGCTGGGGCGCGGGCAGCGACAGGTGCTCGCGGTCGTAGCCCTCGGACTCGGCCGACGGCGGCAGCCCCAGGAACACCACGGCAACGTCGGCCTCGGCGGCGCGCCGCACGGCCTCGGCGACCAGCGCGGGCTCGGCCGCCCCCTCCACCTGGTAGCCCGGCGCGAAGGACAGCTCGGCGAAGCCGGCGGCGCGCAGCGCGCTCAGCGCGTCGTCCAGCCGGGTCGGCACCACCTGCGAGCTGCCCGCCCCCTGGTAGCGCGGGGTGCGCGCGAGCTCGCCCAGCACCGCGACCCGGGTCTCCGCCGGGTGCAGCGGGAGCAGCTCGCCGTCGTTCTTCAGCAGCACGGCGCTCTCGGCGGCCGCCCGCCGGGCGAGGTCGTGGTGCTCGTCGACGTCCACGGCGGGTGCCGCGTCCACGGCCCTGCTCCGCTCGACGAGGCGCAGCACCCGGGCGGCCGCCCGGTCCACGTCCTGCTCGGTGACCGCGCCGGATCGCAGCGCGGCCAGGATCGCGGACGCCCCGACGCCTCCGGAGGACGGCATCTCCAGGTCCAGCCCGGCCAGCAGGCCGTCCTCGCGGACGTCGACCGCGCCCCAGTCGGAGACGACCACCCCGTCGAAGCCCCACTCCTCGCGCAGCACCTCGGTCAGCAGCCACCGGTTCTCCGAGGCGTACACCCCGTTGATCCGGTTGTAGGAGCACATCACCGTCCACGGCGCGGCCTCCCGGACCACGTGCTCGAAGGCGGGCAGGTAGATCTCCCGCAGCGTCCGCTCGTCGACCTCGGCGGAGATCGTGAGCCGCCCCGCCTCCTGGTTGTTCACCGCGAAGTGCTTCACCGAGGTCCCCACGCCCCGGGACTGCACGCCGCGCACCAGCGCCGCCGCGAGCCGGCCCGCCAGCAGCGGGTCCTCGGCGAAGTACTCGAAGTTCCGGCCGCACAACGGCGTCCGCTTCATGTTCACGCCCGGGCCGAGCAGCACCGCCACGTCCTCGGCCCGGCACTCGGCGCCGAGCGCCTCGCCGACGCGGGTGAGCAGGTCCTCGTTCCAGGAACTCGCCAGGCCCGCGGCGGTGGGGAAGCAGGTGGCGGGCACGCTGTCGCCGAACCCGAGGTGATCACCGCCGGTGCGCTGCTTGCGCAGCCCGTGCGGGCCGTCGGTCAGCATGATCGACGGAACGTCGTGCTCGGGAATCGGCTCGGTGCGCCAGAAGTCGACGCCGTCCAGCAGCGCCACCTTCTGCTCGATCGTCAGCGAGCGCAGCGGCTCCCGGCCGCCCGGCGTTGCGGTCATCGCGATTCCCCTCGACGAGTGGTGTCCGGGACGATCGTCGCATCGCCGAACTCGGGCCGGTTCGCCCGCGAGGCGGTGCGTCAGGGCTCCCGCAGGGGGATCGCGCGCAGCGCGCCGTCGCTCTCCAGGCAGGTGGCGCGGTGCGCCTCCCCGGCGAGGAAGTCGCCGAGGCACCCGGCCAGCGCCGCGTGACCGGCGGGGTTGGCGTGGAAGGACTCCTGCATCGCGTGCGGCGCCCGGCGGTCGTCGCGCAGGCTCTCCCAGTCCACGGTCAGCCGGGTGAACCACTCGTCACCGACGTCGGCGGGCGAGCCGGGCGGGGCGCTCCCGGGCGCGGTGCAGGCCTCGTGCCCGCGCCCGGCGCGGGAGAGGTCGAGGAACCGGGCGCCGACCTCGTCGGCGGCCGCGCGCAACCCGCGGGAGAGCTCCGGCACGCCGGTGTCCCGGATCCACCGCAGGTCCTCGGGCTGGAACGGGCAGCCCGCGAGGTTGTTCAGCCGGGGGTTGACGTCCGGCCCCACCGGGGACGCGTAGGACTGCACGACCAGCGAGTAGGCGGCCGGGGTGTACCCGGCGCGGTCCAGCACGGCGCGGACGTCGCGGAGCGCGGAGACGACCTTCGGCCGCATCGCCTCGACCCGTCGCGGCCAGTCGTCGCGCAGCTGCTCGGAGCAGCCGCCGGGCGCGCGGGTCGCCCAGGCCTCCACGCAGCGGTTGACGGCGTCGGTGAAACCGGGGTCGTCGTTGGCGCCGACCTGGACCACGACGTCGGTGATCCGGAAGCGCTCGGTGAGCTCGGCCAGCTGGGCGGCTTGCGAGCCCTCGGCGTGCTCGGGGCTCCCGCCGGAGCCGACGAGTCCCGCGCGCGCCCCGGAGCAGGCCAGGTTGATCGCGGTGACCTCCGGCGGCAGCCGGAGCTGGTGGACCGGGGCGGCGGGAGAGCGGTGGCACCAGTTGCCGGCCTCCCCGTTGGTGCCCGCCTCGTACTGGCCGCCACCCTCCCCGGACAGCGTGCTGTCGCCGAGCGTGACGACCGCGGCGGGCAGCCGTTGCGGCTGCTGCGGCAGGCTCGGCAGGTACTGATCACTGACCAGGACCGCGAGCGCCAGGACGCCGCAGATCGCCAGCAGTGCGAGGAACCTCGTCATGTGCGCCCGCATCGCCGATCAGTCTAGGAGGCCCGGGGGCCACCCAGGTCGGGTACCGGCGCGTGGCGCGGGACACCCCGTGCGAGCGGTGTGGCGGGGCGGGAGAAAATCGGGCATCCCGTGCGTTGAACACGGTGAGACGTCATGCCTCGGAGGTGGATGTGCCCGTTCTCCTGCTGCTCCTGGTGGCCGCGGTCGTGGAGATCAGCGTGCTGGTGCTGGTCGGCAACGCCATCGGCGTGCTTCCCACGATCGGCCTGCTGGTGCTGTCCGCCGTGGTCGGCGGCTTCCTGCTGCGCAGGGAGGGCCGCCGCGCCTTCGAGGCGTTCAACGAGTCCGTCACGCTGCGCAGGCCCCCGGAGCGGGAGCTCGCGGACGGGGCGCTGGTCGTCGCGGGGGGAGTGCTGATCGTGCTCCCCGGGCTGGTCAGCGACGTGCTGGGCGTGCTGTGCCTGCTGCCGCCCACCCGCGCCCTCCTGCGCCGGTACGTGCAGCGCCTCGCGGAGCGCAACGCCGAGCGGGCCCGGCAGCGGGTGGCAGCGGGAATGCGGACCGGGTGGGTCGGCGCGCAGGGGTCCGCCGGGCCGGGCCCGGCCTCCTCCCCCTACCGAGACGGGGACGTCATCGACGGCGAGGTGGTGTCCGTCAGTGAGGACGACCTGCCGCGCGAACACCCCCCGCTGGACGCGTCCCCGCAGGCAGAGCGCCCGGGTGGCGGCGCGGCGCGGTGAACGGCACGGCGTGACGTCGCCGGCCTGAGCACTGCGGGTAAGCTTCGCGGAACGATCGTGGCCGGAGTCGGGAGCGGCGCTCCAGGCGCCGGCCACGGTGGCGCAGGGCGCGGTTCGCACCTCGATCGACCGGCACCGCGGTGATCCGCGTAAGGTGATCCACCCGCCTCCTCGCGAGCGGGCGGAACCGCTCGTGCGGAGTCGCCGGTCCGATCGGCCGAGCCGCCGCCGCGACGCGGGACGGAGGCCCGGCGTCGGCCGGAACCGGTCGACGCGGCCCGGAGCGGGGAGGGCCCGCGTCGATGCGCGGGGACCGGGCGGGACAGGTCGCCGAGCTTGCGCCGCCAGCAAGCCGAAGCCGGGGGAGATCCCCAGGACAGGGAACACAGGACATGTCCGAGACCACGTTGCTGCTCGGCGGCCGGATTCATTCGCCCGCCGATGCCGACGCCACCGCGATGGCCGTCATCGATGGCACCATCGCCTGGGTCGGCTCCGACAGGGTCGGCCGGGCACTGCATCCCGAAGCGGAGGTCGTCGACCTGGGCGGGGCGTTCGTCGCGCCCGCGTTCGTCGACGCGCACGTGCACGCCACCTCGTCCGGCCTGTTGATCAACGGGCTGGACCTGACCGGGTGCGCGTCGCTCACCGAGTTCCTGCACGCGCTGCGCGACCACGTCGAGGAGCACCCGGGCGCGCTCGTGTGGGGCCACGGCTGGGACGAGACGTGGTGGCCGGAGCGGCGCCCGCCGTCCCGCGCCGAGATCGACAACGCCTGCGGCGGCGCGCCCGTCTACCTGTCGCGGATCGACGTGCACTCGGCGCTGGTGTCGAGCGCGCTGATCGACCGCGCGCCGCTGGCCAAGGACACCGAGGGCTGGAGCCCCGACGGTCCGCTGACCCGCGTCTCGCACCACCACGCGCGCAGCGCCGCCCGCGAGTCGCTCGGCGCGGCCCAGCGACGCGAGGCTCAGCTGGCCTTCCTGCGCCACGCCGCCTCCTGCGGGGTGGCGAGCGTGCACGAGTGCGCGGGTCCGGACATCTCCGGCGCCGACGACCTGCGAGACCTGCTGGAACTGTCCGCGGGCGGGGACGTGCCCGAGGTCGTGGGTTACTGGGGGGAGCTCGGCGCGCTGTCGACCGCCCGCGAACTCGGGGTCCGCGGCCTCGGCGGCGACCTGTTCGTCGACGGCGCGGTCGGGTCGCGCACGGCCGCGCTGGGCGCGCCCTACGCCGACGACCCCACGACCTCCGGGGTGCTGTACCTGGACGCCGAGGCGGTGGCCGAGCACCTGATCGACTGCACCCGGCACGGCTTGCAGGCCGGGTTCCACGTGATCGGCGACGCCGGGGTGGCCGAGGCCTGCGAGGGCTTCCGGCGCGCGGCGAAGGTGCTGGGCGTGCCCGCGCTGGCGGGGATGCGGCACCGGCTGGAGCACCTGGAGATGGTCGACGCCGAGCAGGCCGCCGAGCTCGGCTCGTTCGGCGTGGTCGCCTCGGTGCAGCCCTGCTTCGACGCGGCCTGGGGCGGGCCGGGGGACATGTACGCGCGCCGCCTCGGCGTGCCGCGCGGGACGCGGCTGAACCCGTTCTCCTCGTTGGCGGCGAACGGCGTGGTGCTCGCCTTCGGCTCGGACGCGCCGGTGACGCCGGTCGATCCGTGGGGCGCGATCCGGGCCGCGGTGCACCACCGCACCGACGGATTCGGCATCTCGCCGCGCGCCGCGTTCACCGCGCACACCCGGGGCGGCTGGCGCGCCGCCGGGGTGGACGACGGGGTGACGGGCGCGCTGATCCCGGGGGCGCCGGCGACCTACGCGGTCTGGGAGACGGGCGATCTCGTGGTCGCCGCGCCGGACTCCCGGGTGCAGCGCTGGTCGACCGATCCGCGCGCCGGGGTGCCGCCGCTGCCGGACCTGAGCCCGGGGGCGCCCCTGCCGCGCTGCCAGCGCACCGTGCTGCGCGGCCGGACCCTCTTCGTCCGGGACCCCGACGACGAGGACTGATCCGGATCGGATCCCGCCCGGGAGCGCGGGCGGTGCTGGTTTCGGGCGTGCCGCCCGGGAGCGCGGTCCGCGCGCACGCTTCCCCGCGACTTCCCGGGAGCGCTGGCCGAGGGATCCGGGCCCGCACCGGCCGCGCGGCGCGGAGGAGTCCGGCCCGCGTCCGGTGATGATCGTCCACCGCCGTGCTGCCGACGCGCGGGCCGCGGAAGTCAGCGGAGGAGGGCGGCGAGGCGCTGGGCGGCCTCGCGGACGAGGCAGCCCAGCTGCTCCTCGTCGTCGACCTCGAAGAGGGAGAGGCCGAGGCTGATCGGGCGCTCGGTGCCGGGGACGAGCGCGGAGATGCCGGTGATCGAGGGCGCGATCTCCCCGTAGGACACGGCGAACCCCCGCTCCCGGGTGCGTCGCACCTCGTCGCGCTCCCGCTCGCGCGGCGGTCCCGCCGCCAGCAGTGCGAGCCCGGCCGAGCCGCGGTCGATCGGATCGATCTGCCCCGGCCGGAACGCGACGTGCATCCGGGCCCGCCGGGGCTCGACGATCATGAGCATCCGCACCCGGTGCTCGTCCTCCTGCAGCACCAGGTGCGCCGTCGCCCGCGTCCGCTCCGCGAGTTCGTCGAGCACCGGGCGGGCGAGCGTGCGCAGATCCTGCTCGACCGGCTCGCTGAGCTGCACCAGCCCGGCCCCCAGCGAGATCCGCTTGACCTCGTCCCGGCGGCAGAGCCGATGCGCTTCGAGGGTTCGCACCAGGCGGTGCGCGACGGTCCGGTGCACCCCGACGCGCTCGGCGATCTCGCCCAGCGGCAGCCCGCGCGGGTGTTCGGCGAGCAGTTCGAGGATTCGCAGCCCGTTGTGCAGCGTCTTGGACATCCCGGAGTCGAGCTCCGGGACGTCCGCAGCGGCCGGATCCGCGCCGTTCTCGGGCATGACGTTCCTCCTGCGCAGGTCTTGACGCCCGAAGTGGGCCCGCTTACAGTCCACTTAATCGCACACTGCGTGCGATAATAGCACATTGATCCGGACGTGGTCGACCGGAGGCAGGAGGAACCGATGCCGGGAGCAGGGCCCGTGCCCGGAGGAGATCCGGGGCCCGACGCGCTCGCCCAGGTCCACCAGCTCTACGGCGCGCAGAGCCAGCGCATCGACGAGGGCCGCGCCGCCGAGTGGGCCGCGACCTTCGAGCCCGGCGGCGAGTTCCGCTCGCCGAGCTATCCGGAACCGGTGCTCGGCACCGCCGCGCTGCGCGCGTTCGCGGAGCGCTTCGCCGAGGCCGACCGCGCGGCGGGCACCCGCACCCGGCACGTGATCACCAACGTCGCCGTCGAGGCCGCGGGTCCGGACGCGCTCACCGCTCGCGGCTACCTCCAGATCATCAGCACCCCGGCGGAGGGCGAGCCGAGGCTGCTGCGGATGACCACCTTCACCGACGACCTGGTGCGCACCGGCGGCCGCTGGCGGGTGCGCCGCCGCGAGGTCCGCCGGGACGACCAGCGGACCGCCCCGCACCGGGAAGCCGCCCCCGACTCAGCCGAGGAGACCCGATGACCACCGATTCCGGCCCCGGCGGTGCCCTGCACCAGCCGATCACCGCACACTACCCCGAGCAGCACGGCAAGGTCGCCGTGGTCACCGGCGCGGCCCGCGGCATGGGCGCGGTGTTCGCGCGCGGCCTGGCCGCCCGGGGGGTGCACGTGGTGGGCGGTGATCTCGACGCCGAGCTGATGACCGCGACCGCCGCCGAGATCAACGCCGCCGGGCTCGACGGCCGGGTCCTCGGCCGCGCCGTCGACGTGGCGGTGGCTGAGCAGCACGAGGAGCTCGCCGCCGCCGCGCTCGCGGAATTCGGCGGGCTGGACTTCTGGGTCAACAACGCGGGAATCTTCCCGCAGGCCCCGGTCGAGGAGATCGGCCCGGACCAGATCTCCAGCACCCTCGCGGTGAACGTCGAGGGCGTCCTGTTCGGTGCCCAGGCCGCCGCCCGCCACCTCGGCCCGGGCGGGGCGATCGTGAACATGTCCTCGGTCTCGGCGACCCGCGTCCGGCGCGGACGGGGCGCCTACTGCGCCTCGAAGGCGGCGGTGGCGCACCTGACCGAGTCGCTCGCGGTGGAACTCGGCGATCGCGGGATCCGGGTGAACGCGCTCGCCCCCGGCTACATCGACACGGAGATGACCCGCTGGGTCAAGGAGGACCCGGTCGCGCTGCGGCACGCGGTGGACGCGGTGCCGCTGCACCGGATCGGCTCGCCGGAGGAGGTGTTCGGCGCGTTGCTGTTCCTGCTCTCGGACAGCGCCCGCTACATCACCGGGCACAGCATCGCGGTGGACGGCGGGTCCCGGCATGTCTGAGCCGCGCGTGTCGGCCGCCGAGCGGGTCCGCTACCCGAGCACCGCGCTCATCACCGGCGCGGCGCGGGGGATGGGCGCCGCGCACGCCGCGGCGCTGGGGCGGCGCGGCGTGCACGTCTGCCTCGCCGACGTGCTCGACGCCGGGCCGGTGGCCGCCGACATCATCGCGGCGGGCGGGTCGGCCTCCGCGCACGAGCTCGACGTCACCGATCCCGGGTCGTGGGCGCGGGTGGTCGGGGAGATCCGCGCCGAGCGCGGGAACCTCGGCGGGCTGGTGAACAACGCGGGCATCTCGCGGCGGCTCGGGTTCACCGACACCACCGAGGAGGTCTGGGACCGGGTGCTGCGGGTGAACCTGTCCGGCCCGTTCCACGGGATGCGGGCCGTCGCGGGGCTGATGCGCGAGTCCGGCGGCGGTTCGATCGTGAACATCTCCTCCATCTCCGGCCAGATCGGCTACTTCTCGCCCTCGTACTCGGCGAGCAAGTGGGGGCTCACCGGACTGTCCAAGTCGGCGGCCGGGGAGTTCGCGGCCTGGGGGATCCGGGTGAACTCGGTGCACCCGGGACTGGTCGGCACCCCGCTGCTCGACGGCGCGGACGCCTTCGTGGCCTCGGCGGTGGCCAGCATCCCCGCCGGGCGCACCGGGACGCCCGAGGAGATCACCGAGGCGGTGCTGTTCCTGCTCTCGGAGCGCTCCGCCTACCTGACCGGCAGCGAGGTCACCGTGGACGGCGGACTGGTGTCCAACGGGCTGTACCACCGGATCCTCGCCGAGAGCGGAGGTGCTCCGGGATGAGCGAGCGCTACGACGTCGTCGTGGTCGGCGGCGGCGGAGCCGGGCTGGCCGCGGCGGTCTCGGCCGCCGAGCGCGGCGCCTCGGTGCTGCTGTTCGAGTCCGAGCGCGAGCTCGGCGGCTCCACGCAGCTCTCGGCGGGCATGTTCACCGCCGCGGGCACCAGCGTGCAGGAGGCGCTGGGCGTGCGGGACTCGCCGGAGGCGTTCTTCCAGCACTACATGGACCTCAACCAGTGGCTGCTGCGGCCCGGCCTGGTCCGCGAGTTCTGCGGGCGCGCGGGCGCGGCGCTGGAGTGGTTGATCGAGCTCGGCCTGGAGGTTCCCGCCCGGGTCTCCGGCAACGCCCACCAGCCGGGCCTGTGCCAGGCCGGGGTGGAGGACGTCTGGCGCGGGCACGTGCCCAAGGACCAGGGCTACGGCGTGGTGCGGGTGCTCGACCGGGCCCGCCGGGCGCGGGGCGTGGAGGTGGTCCTCGCGACGCGGGTGCAGCGGCTGCTCACCACCGGCGGCCGGGTGTCGGGAGTGGTGGCCGACGACGTGGAGGTCGCCGCGGACTCCGTGGTGATCGCCAGCGGCGGGTTCGCCCGCGATCCCGAGCTGCTGGCGCGGCACTACCCGGCCGCCGGGCGAGCCGGGGAGGCGCTGTTCGTGGTCGCGGGCGAAGGCAGCCGGGGCGATCACCTGCGGTTCGGCGAGCAGGTCGACGCCGGGCTGGCCGGGGACGGCTGGGGCCTGATGCTGCCCACCGCCTACTTCCAGCGGATGCACCACTGGCAGTCCGGTTTCCCGCCGAAGTCGCGGCTGCACGTCAACGCGCGCGGTCGCCGCTTCATGGACGAGGACGCCTCCTACGCGGTGTCCACCGGGATCATCGAGGCCCAGGGCGGGCCCGTGTGGTCGGTGTTCGACGAGCGAGCCCGGTGCGCGCTGCCCGCCGGGTACGCCGACTGGGAGCCCGGGAAGGTGCTGCGGGAGGCCGAGGCGGGCCGCACCGCCCGCGCCGGATCGCTTCCCGAGCTGGCCGCCGCGATCGGGGTGCCCGCCGAGGCGCTCACCGCCGAGGTCGACCGGTGGAACGCGCGGTTGCCCCGCGGCTCCGACGACGACTTCGGTCGGGACCGAACGCTGCGCAACAAGGGTTCCGAGCAGCCGCCCGACCCGATCGACCAGCCGCCGTACTACGCCGTGCGCACCCTGCCCGCCGAGCTCGTCTGCACCCACGCCGGGCTGGAGATCGACGCCTCGGCGGCGGTGCTGGACCGGCGGGGGACGCCGGTGCCCGGCCTGTTCGCGGCGGGCGAGGCCGGGGCCGGGGTGCTCGGCGCCCGCTACGTCGGCGGCGGCAACGCGGTCGCGAACGCCATCACGATGGGCCGCGCCGCCGGCCGTTCCGCCGCGCGCCGCGCCGCCTGAACCGACATCCTGCTCACCGTCGAGGAGAATCATGTCCGCACCAGCCGTCGAGGACGAGCTCGGCAGGAGGACGATCCGGAAGGTCTCGTTCCGGATCCTGCCGATCGTCGGCCTGCTGTACGTGTTCAACTACATGGACCGGGCCAACATCAGCTACGCCCAGCTCGGGATGCAGCACGAGCTGGCCATCACCACCGCGACGTTCGGCATCGCCGCGTCGATCTTCTTCCTGGTCTACGTGCTGTTCGAGATCCCCAGCAACATGATCATGAAGAAGATCGGGGCCCGGCTCTGGCTGGCCCGCATCGCGATCACCTGGGGCCTGGTCACCGTGCTCACCGGGTTCGTGCAGAACATCCCGCAGCTCTACGGCGCGCGGATCCTGCTCGGCATCGCCGAGGCGGGGCTGTTCCCCGGACTGCTGCTCTACATGACCCTGTGGTTCCGCACCCAGGAGCGCGGCCGAGCGATCGCCGCGCTCGCGCTGGCGCAACCGATCGCGATGGTGCTGGGCAGCCTGACCGGCGGGTTCATCCTGGACCACGTGCGCTGGTTCGACCTGAGCGGCTGGCGCTGGGTGTTCATCCTGCAGGGCGCCCCGGCGGTGCTGCTGGGCGTGCTCACCCTGCTGTACCTGCCGAACCGGCCGAGCGGGGCGCGTTTCCTCACCGCCCAGGAGGGGGAGTGGCTGGAGCGGGCGATCCGCGCCGAGTACACCGCCGAGGAGCCGGAGACCTTCCTCGGCCAGCTGCGGATCCTCAAGAACCGCAAGGTGCTCTACCTGGCCGTGGCGAACCTGTTCGCGGCCTGCGGGCTCTACGGGTTCACCTTCTTCGTGCCGCAGATCATCAGCCAGCTCGACCCGTCCTACTCGGCGACCAACATCGGGGTGCTGGGCGCGATCCCGTTCCTGGTCGGCGCGGTCGGGATGCTGCTGGTGGCGCGCAACTCCGACCGCACCGGGGAGCGGCGCGGGCACGTGGTGGCGCTGATGCTGCTGGCGGCGATCGGGCTGGCGGGCACGATCTGGTTCCGCCAGGATCCGGTGCCCGCGCTGGTGTGCCTGTCGATGGTGGCGATCGGGGTGCTCGGCTACATGGCGCCGTACTGGGCGATGGCGGCGCGGCTGCTGTCCAGGGAGCACACCGCGGTGGGGCTCGCCGCGATCAACTCGATCGCCGCGCTCGGCGGGTTCCTCGGCCCGTACGTCATCGGGATCAACGCGGGCGAGGGCGATGTCTCGCTGGGCCTGTACTTCCCGATCGGCTGCTTGCTGGTGTGCGCGCTCATGCTGCTGGCGGTCCGGTTGCCCCGCGACCGCACCGGCGCCGTCGAACCGGCGGCGGTCCCCGACTGAGGCCCGCTCGGCGGGTGCTCGCGCTTTCAGCGGTGGTGCGCCGCGGCGGCGTTCTGTGCAATGGCTGCGCGGCGCATCCCGCTACCGAACAACGGCAGAGGAGACGAGGTCATGGCGCACTACCGCCAGCTCGGTGAGGTTCCGCCCAAGCGGCACACCCAGCACCGCGACGACCGGGGACGGCTGTACTTCGAGGAGCTGATGGGGGAGGAGGGGTTCTCCTCGGACTCCTCGCTGCTCTACCACCGGAACCTGCCCTCGGCGATCGTCGACTCGCAGGTCTGGGAGCTCCCGGACCAGGCGACGACCCCGAACCACCCGCTGCGCCCGCGGCACCTGCGGTTGCACGAGCTGTTCGGCGCCGATCAGGCGGCCGCCGCCGACGTGGTCACCGGGCGCCGGCTGGTGCTGGGCAACGCCGACGTGCGGCTCTCCTACGCGGTCGCGGCCCGCCCCTCCCCGCTGTACCGGAACGGGATCGGCGACGAGGTCGTCTACCTGGAGTCCGGTTCGGCCACCGTGGAGACGGTGTTCGGCGCGCTGGAGGCGACCGCGGGCGACTACGTGCTCATCCCGCGCTCCACCACCCACCGCTGGTTGCCGCACGAGGGCGAGCCGGTTCGGGTGTACGCGATCGAGGGCAACGGGCACATCGTCCCGCCGAAGCGCTACCTGTCCCGGTTCGGGCAGCTGCTGGAGAACGCGCCCTACTGCGAGCGCGACCTGCACGGACCGACCGAGCCGCTGCTGCGGGAGGGCACCGACGTGGAGGTGCTGCTCAAGCACCGCGGCTCCACCGGCATCGTCGGAACCAGGCTGGTCTACCCGGAGCACCCCTTCGACGTGGTCGGCTGGGACGGCTGCCTCTACCCGTTCACGTTCAGCGTGCACGACTTCGAACCGATCACCGGCCGGGTGCACCAGCCGCCGCCGGTGCACCAGGTGTTCGAGGGCGAGAACTTCGTGATCTGCAATTTCGTCCCCCGCAAGGTGGACTACCACCCGCTGTCGATCCCGGTGCCCTACTACCACTCCAACGTGGACAGCGACGAGATCATGTTCTACTGCGGCGGGAACTACGAGGCGCGCAAGGGATCCGGCATCGGGCAGGGCTCGGTCTCGGTGCACCCCGGCGGGCACTCGCACGGACCGCAGCCCGGGGCCTACGAGCGCAGCATCGGCGTGGAGTTCTTCGACGAGCTCGCCGTCATGGTCGACACCTTCCGCCCGCTGGAGCTCGGCGAGGGCGGCTCGGCCTGCGACGACGGGAAGTACGCCTGGACCTGGTCCGGGCGGGGGCCGCAGTCGTGACCGCGCTGGTCGCGGGGCTGCTGGACGACGCGGCGATGTTCCCGCCCGGTGAGCTGCCGCTGCCGGAGGCGGTGCGGGCGCACGCCCGGCACCGCGCCGCCCCGCACGCCGGAGCGGTCGGGCCGCTGGTGGTGGCGGCCCCCGCACTGGCCCGGCTGCGCGCCGCGGATCCGGACGGCACCACCGCGCTGTCGGTGACCGTCCCGGACGGGCCGGTCGGGGTGGCCGCGGTGCTCGCGGAACTCGCGGAGACGCGGTTCTCCCTGCGAGCGCTGGAGATCCCGGTCCCGGCCGAGCTCGGCGGCGAACAGCTGCGGGCCGCGCTGGCCGGCGTCCGGGAGGCCACCGCCACCGAGATCTACGTGGAGGTGCCCCGGGACGGACGCCGCCCGGAGGTGCTGGCGGTGCTGGGCCCGCTGGGCTGCCGGGCGAAGTTCCGCACCGGCGGGGTCCGGGCCGAGCTGCACCCGGACGAGGCCGAACTCGCCGCCGCGATCGCCGAGGTGGTGCGCCGGGAGCTCCCGTTCAAGGCCACCGCCGGGCTGCACCGCGCGATCCGCAACACCGCCCCGGGCACCGGGTTCGAGCAGCACGGGTTCCTGAACATCCTGCTCGCCGTGGACGCCGCGCTCGGCGGCGCCCCGGTGCCGGACCTGGTGGCGGTGCTGGCCGACCGGGACGGCGCGGGCCTGGCCGCTCAGGTGGCCGGGCTCGGCGCGGAACGGATCGCGGCGGCGCGGGCCCGGTTCACCTCCTTCGGCACCTGCAGCATCGACGAGCCGCTGGCCGACCTGGCCGCGCTCGGTCTCACCGACGACGGACGAGGAGCGACCCAGTGATCATCGACGTGCCCGCGGAGTCCGGCTACGGCCGGGACAACCTGCCCTACGGCGTGTTCAGCCCGCCCGGCGGTGATCCCCGGGTGGGCGTGCGGCTGGCCGACGTGGTCGTTGACCTCGCGGCGGCGCTGGACGATCCGCTGTTCGCCGTGCCCTCGTTGAACCCGCTGATGGCGCGGGGCAAGCGGTGCTGGGAGCAGGTGCGGGAGCGCATCGTCGAGCTCGTCTCCGGCGAGGTGCCGGACGCGGCGGTGCACCCGCTGGAGCAGGTGCGGCTGCACCTGCCGTTCGAGGTCGCCGACTACGTCGACTTCTACGCCTCCGAGCACCACGCCTCGAACCTCGGCCGGTTGTTCCGGCCGGACGCGGCGCCGCTGATGCCGAACTGGAAGCACCTGCCCGTCGGCTACCACGGTCGCGCCGGCACCGTGATCCCCTCCGGCACCCCGATCCCGCGCCCGAACGGGCAGCGCAAGGCCCCGGACGAGGCCGCGCCGAGCTTCGGCCCCAGCAGGCGGCTGGACATCGAGGCGGAGCTGGGCTTCGTCGTCGGTGCCGGGTCCGAACCGGGCGTTCCGGTGCCGGTCGAGGACTTCGCCGAGCACGTCTTCGGCGCGGTGCTGGTCAACGACTGGTCCGCGCGCGACCTGCAGGCCTGGGAGTACGTCCCGCTGGGACCGTTCCTCGGCAAGAGCTTCGCGACCTCGATCTCGCCGTGGGTGGTGCCGCTGCTCGCGCTGGGCGGGGCCCGGGTCCCCACGCCGGTGCAGGACCCGACGCCGCTGCCCTACCTGCGGGAGTCCGAACCGTGGGGGCTGGACGTCGAGTTCAGCGTCCGCTGGAACGGCGAGGAGGTCAGCCGCCCGCCGTACCGGGAGATGTACTGGTCCCCGGCGCAGATGCTGGCGCACCTGACCGTGAACGGCGCGACCTGCCGCACCGGTGACCTGTTCGCCTCCGGCACGGTCTCCGGCCCGGAGCCGGACCAGCGCGGCGCGTTCATCGAGCTGACCTGGGGCGGGGCCGAACCGGTCGTGGTCGGGGGTCGGCCGCGGACCTTCCTGGAGGACGGGGACGAGATCACCCTCACGGCCTCCGCGCCGGCGGCCTCCGGCGGCCGGATCGCCTTCGGCGAGCTCACCAACCGCGTCCTCCCCGCGCGCTGATGGCCGGGCCCGTTCGCCGTCGAACGGGCCCGGTCACCTGAACGGCAGGGCTCGCGGGGCGAGGGCCGGGCGGTCGGCGGCCAGCGCCGCGTTGAGGTCCCAGCGACGCAGCCCGAGCAGCCGGGCCGCCAGGGCGAGTTCGGTGCGCTCGGCGGAGGTCGGGGTGCCTCCCGCGGTCGCGGCGGCGGCCAGCGCGCCCAGGTAGTCCCGGTGCAGCGCGCGGATCTGCCCGCGGTCCAGCCCGCAGTCCTCGGCGGAGCGCGCCAGCACCACCCGGCCGGTCGCGGTCGGCACGCGGTCGACCAGCGCGGCGTCCAGCGCCGCCAGGTACTCGTCGGCCTGCGGTGGTTCCGGCACGGTGGGCAGCACCTCCACCAGCCGCGCCAGGTAGTGCTCGGGCACCGCCTCCGCGCGCCGCCGCGGCGCGGGCCGCGCCGCGGTACCGGGCAGCTCGGGCCACTGCCAGGTCCGCGCGGTGCGTTCCGCCCAGGCCCAGCGCGGATCGTCGGGGGAGAGCCGGCGGTAGTAGCGCAACAGCCCGGCCGCCGCCCGCGCCTCGTGCAGGGCGGAGCGGGCCTGCGCCTGGGGCACGCCCGCCGCGTCGCAGCAGGCGGCCAGCCCCCGGCCCGCCGTGTAGAGGAAGCTGCGGGACAGCTTCATCGTGCACAGCCCGGCGCGCGGCACCTCCAGGGCGCCGAATCCCAGCCGGGCGTACTCCGCGGCGAGGAACCGGGCGTGGAAGCCGAGGTGGTGGGCCACCAGCACCCGGCCGCGCAGCAGGTGGGTGAGCTCCGGGGCGATCTCGGCGAAGGTCGGGGCGGAGCGGGCCTCGGCCGCGCAGATGCCGTGCCGCTGCCGAGGCCCGAGGTCGCACGGCGGGTCCACGAGCGTGCACCACTCGCCCTGCACCGCTCCGTCCTGGTCCAGCAGCACGACGCCGATCTCGGCGACGCGGTGCCCGACCTCCGGCAGCGGACCTGTGGTGTGCACGTCGACGACGGCATGGCCCCACGACATCGCAGCTCCCCTCACCGCCCGCGCGCGTCCCCCGGTGACGCGGTTCCGGCCGCTCACCTGATCGTCGGAACGGACGATCCGCTCGTTACAGGCGCGACGGCGACGGCCGGGCGGCCGGGTCAGCCCTGGCGCCCCTTCCAGCGCGGGTTGCGCTTGTTGACCACGTACAACTTGCCGCGCCTGCGCACGACCTGGGATCCGTCCTTCTCCTTGAGCGACTTCAGCGACGCGCGGACCTTCATCCGTCCTCCTCGGGTGCGGGATCGACGGGAGCCAGCCTAGATGATGATGACAATCATGTTCAACTAAGGTCGTTCGCACGCGAGGTGCGCGGCGGTGGTGGTGAGGCCGGTGAACCGCGCGCCGGCGTCCCGCCCCGCGTGCGCGGCCGGCGTCGATCCGGCCGAGGCCCGCCGGCCTAGCGAGCGACCGGCGGTCCCTCCAGCAGCTCGGGTGCGTAGGCCAGCAGCAGCCGCAGCGCGCTCACCGGGGCCGCCACCGGGTCGGGCAGGGCCACGTCGCGGGCCACGTGCGCTCCCCGGTAGGTCGGCTCCGGGATCGTGACATCGGTGAACCAGCGCAGGAAGTCGGCCGGGACCAACGGGATCCCCGCGGTGCCGGCCACCACCTCGTTCAGCGCGTGGAGCGCGGTGGGCGGGTTGCGCAGCATCCACCGGTACAGCTCGGAGAAGGCGTAGATCCGCTCGTCGAGCCGGCTCGCGACCGCGCCGTGCCGCTGGGCGAGCCGCACCCCGTGCTCGGTGGAGGCCTGCTCGGCCTCGCCCCAGGCCGGATCGTGCTCGCGGCGCTCGGCGAGCTCGCCGCGGTGCAGCCGCCGCAGGTAGTCCGCCCACAGCCGCGAGCCGGGATTGCCGAAGTCGTCCCCGGAGCGGCCGAGGGCCATCGCGGTGCCGCGCTCCAGGCCCTCCAGGATCCCCGCGTCCACGTGCGAGACCCAGCTGCCGCGCTCGCCGAAGCCGTTCTCGGCGAAGAAGGTGATGATGCCCTCGATGTTGCGCCAGTGCCGGAAGCCCGGCACGTAACCGGCGGCCACCTCCTCCTGCACCGCGCGCAGGAACACCAGCCGCTCGGTCAGCGGCAGCGCCTCCAGCTCCGAAGCCGTGCAGTCGAGCGCCGCGGCGCAACCCGCGCCGTCGCGGGCGGGGGCGGCCCGGGCCGCCGGAGTGCCGAGCAGGAGCAGGGGCACCAGCAGCAGTGCCGCGAGGGGCCGGGGAGCGCGCATCGGGAGTCCTTCCGGGGGCGGACGATCACCGAGGAGTTCAGCAGCTCCCGGCTCCCGGCGGAACGATCTCGGTTCCGCGGCGGCCCTCGCTCACCGGATCGGATGAGCTGGCGCGGGGAGGTCGTAGAGTCGGGGGCATGGTCCAGCACGGCGACCGCTCGGTGATCGCGACGAATCGCCGGGCCCGGCACCACTACACGATCGTCGACACCTACGAGGCGGGCCTGGTCCTGGTCGGCACCGAGGTCAAGAGCCTGCGCCTGGGCCGCGCCTCGCTGGCGGAGGCGTTCGCCACCGTCGACGCGGGCGAGGTGTGGCTGCGCAACCTGCACGTCGCCGAGTACTGGCACGGCAGCTGGACCAACCACACCCCGCGCCGCTCCCGCAAGATGTTGTTGCACGCCAAGGAGATCCGCACGCTCACCGGCAAGTCCCGGGAGACCGGGTTCGCGCTGGTGCCGCTGTCGATGTACTTCAAGGACGGCTGGGTGAAGGTGGAGCTGGCGCTGGCGCGGGGCAAGAAGAACTGGGACAAGCGGCGCGACATCGCCGCCCGGGACGCGGAGCGGGAGATGGCCCGCGGCATCGGCTGGCGGCTCAAGGGCCACCCCGGCCGGGGGCGGCGCGGCGGCCGCCCGGAGGACCCGGTGTTGCCCTACACGCCGTGACGCGCGGCCGGGGGAGCCGAACGGCGTGGTCGCGGCGTGCGCCGTCCGGTGCACCGGGCCAGGATGCCGGGCGCTGGGCTGTGCGGGAGCGGCGGTGCCGCACCGGCGCCGCATAAGATCAAGTCGTCGGATCGTCGCGGGAGGACGCGTGTCGCCGGAAGAGCTCCT
This sequence comes from Saccharopolyspora antibiotica, assembly GCF_047200635.1. Classification (NCBI taxonomy): domain Bacteria; kingdom Bacillati; phylum Actinomycetota; class Actinomycetes; order Pseudonocardiales; family Pseudonocardiaceae; genus Saccharopolyspora; species Saccharopolyspora antibiotica. The sequence continues at coordinate 64,503 of NZ_JBJZOI010000004.1, forward strand.
GCCCGCGCTGCAGGCGGAGATGCGCGCGCTGACGCACCGCACGCGGTTGCGCACCCGCGAGCTCGCGCGCGCCGTGCACCCGAAGCTCGACCCCACCACCTACCCGCTGGTCGTGCTGCTGGCCCAGGACGGGGCGCTGCGGATCTCCTCGATCGCGGCGGCCCTCTCGCTGGACAAGTCGACGGTGAGCAGGCAGGTCGACGCCGTGGTGCGGATCGGTCTCGCCGAGCGCGTCCCCGACCCCAGCGATGCCCGCGCCCGGCTGGTCGTGCTCACCGAGGAGGGCGGCGGGAAGGTCAGCGACCAGCTCGCCGAGCAGCGCAGGCGGTGGACCGAGGTCTTCGCGGCCTGGCCGCCGCAGGACGTCGCCGAGCTCACCCGCCTCCTGCACCGCCTGGGCGAGACGGACCCGCTCTGATCGGTCGCCCGGGTCGCTCGCCGCTGAGCGGTTCCGCTGACGGGAGTGGTGCGCGGGGTTTCGCCGGGTCCGGTGCGGCGGTGCGGGAACCTGGTTGCAGCGCGCAACCGCACGTCCGTATGGTTGAAGGTATCAACCATTCCTTCCCGGTGGTCGGCGCGCGGTGGCGGGGGCATTCCGCGCGGCCCCGGAGGATCCACCCGTTCCCGGCAGGAGAGCCTTCGTGCCCACCAGCAACGCGGACGCGCCCGGCAGCGCGCCCGGCCCGGAGTCGACGGCCGAGGAGAGCGGCCGCATGACGCACTCCCAGATCCTCAAGGCGCTCACCGGCATGTTGCTGGCGATGATGACGGCCTTCCTGTCCTCGACCATCGTCTCCACCGCGCTGCCGACGATCATCACCGAGCTGCACGGCAGCCAGGACCAGTACACCTGGGTGGTCACCGCGACGCTGCTGGCCTCGACCGCGAGCACCCCGATCTGGGGCAAGCTCGCCGACCTGTTCAGCAAGAAGCTGCTGGTGCAGCTGTCCATCGCCGTGTTCACCCTCGGTTCGATCGGTGCCGGGTTCGCCGGTTCGGTGAGCCTGCTGATCGCCTGGCGAGCGGTGCAGGGCCTCGGGCTCGGCGGTGTGCAGGCGCTGATCGTGATCGTGATCGCCGCGATGATCAGCCCTCGGGAGCGCGGGAAGTACACCGGTCCGATCGCGGCCGTGATGTCGGTGGCCACCGTGGCCGGACCGCTGCTGGGCGGGTTCATCGTGGACACCAGCTGGCTCGGCTGGCGCTGGTGCTTCTTCGCCGGGGTCCCGCTGGCCGTGGTCGCGCTGGTCGTGGTGCAGCGGACGCTGAACATCCCGGTGGTCACGCGGAAGGTGCGGGTGGACTACCTCGGCGCCGCGCTCATCGCCGGCGGCGTGTGCGCGATGCTGATCTGGGTGACGCTGGCGGGCAAGCAGTTCGCCTGGGGCTCCGCGGAGTCCTGGTCGCTGGCCGGGTTCGGCGTGGTGCTGCTGGCGCTGGCGATCGTGGTCGAGGCGCGGGTCCCGGAGCCCATCATCCCGCTGCGGCTGTTCCGCGACCGCACCACCGCGCTGGCCACGCTGGCCAGCATCGCGGTCGGCACCGCCATGTTCGGCGGCGCGGTCTTCCTGGGCCAGTACTTCCAGGTGGCGCGCGGTTACTCGCCCACGGCGGCCGGACTGCTCACGCTGCCGATGGTGGCCGGTTCGATGATCGCTTCCACGGGATCCGGGGTGCTGATCACCCGCTACGGCCGCTGGAAGGGCTACCTGGTGGCGGGCAGCGCGTTCATGGTCGCCGGGTTCGGTCTGCTGGGGACCGTCGACCACACCACGAACCTGGTGCTGATGGGCGGCTACCTGTTCCTGCTCGGCTGCGGGACGGGCATGACGATGCAGAACCTGGTGCTGGCGGTGCAGAACACCGTCGCCCCCTCCGACCTGGGCGCGGCGAGCTCCGCGGTGTCGTTCTTCCGCTCGCTGGGCGGCACGGTCGGGGTGTCGGTGCTCGGCGCCGTGCTGGCCACCGAGGTCACCGACCTGATCGCGAAGGGGCTGGCCGCGCTCGGCGTCCAGGTCCCCCCGGGCGCCACCGGTGACGTCGGGCTGGGCAGCCTCAACGAACTCCCGCCGCAACTGGGCGAGGTGGTGCGCGGCGCCTACGGCGACGGCACCGCGAGCATCTTCGTGATCGCGGCAGCGCTGTCGGTGATCTCGCTGCTCGCCGTGCTCGGCATCCGGGAGATCCCGCTGAGCACCCGCAGCGGTCTGGAACGCCAAGCCGAGAGCTCGGCCGCCGGTTCCTGACGGTGAGTGGCCCGGCGGGGCGGGACCGCGCGGGCCGGTCGGGTGCGGGCGGCCGGGGCGCGACCCGCTCCGGTGGTCCCGGGAGCGGGAACCGGTGGGTGAGCTTGATTACGCGGACCCCGAGCGAGATCGGGATTGGCCAGGTCACCGCGGTGGACCGGTCGCTCCCGGCGCCCCGGGTCACGCGATCGGAAGGTTGTCGCCACTCCCGGTGATCACTACTTTGGGTGAATGGCTGGTGATCAAGACAGGTGGCGGGAGCTCGGCGTGGACGTGGAGCTGCCCAGCGCGGCCCGCGTCTACGACGCTTACCTGGGTGGAGCGCACAACTTCGCCGCGGACCGGGCCTTCGTCGCGCGCGCCAAGAGAACGCTGCCGCACATCGCGGACGTGGCGCGCTGGAACCGCACCTTCCTGCGGCGCGCGGTGCAGACGATGGCAGCGGACGGCATCGACCAGTTCCTCGACATCGGAGCGGGACTGCCCACTGCGGGCAACACCCACGAGATCGCGCACCAGGTGAACCCGGACGCCCGCGTGGTCTACGCGGACAACGAGCCGGTCGCCTACGTGCAGACCAGGGAGCTGCTGGCCGGCGTTCCCGGAACCGGCGCGGTGCAAGGGGATTTCCTGTGTCCCGAGTCCGTGCTGGACGCCCCGGTGACCCGCGAGCTGCTGGACCTCTCCCGGCCCGTCGGGCTGCTCGCGGTGGCGCTGCTGCACTTCATCCCCGGTGATCAGCACCCCGAGGCCGCGCTGGAGCAGTACAAGGACGCGCTGCCCTCGGGCAGCCGCCTGGCCCTCAGCCACGCCACCGTGGACGGGGTCGCCGAACCGGTGCGCACGCAGACGCTGGAGTTCATCGACTCCTACAAGGACACCCAGAACCCCGGGTTCACCGCCCGCGACGAGCTGGAGTTCCGCCGGTTCTTCACCGGCTGGGAGCTGATCGACCCGGGCGTGGCGTTCACCTCGGAGTGGCGCTCCGACCTGACCGACGTGGACGAGTTCGCCGCGGAGAACCCGCAGCACGCGGTGTGCTTCGCCGGCGTCGCACGCAAGCCCTAGCCGGAGGCCGCGGAGGGACCCGGCGTCCCTCCGCGGCCCGGCCCGGTCAGCCGATCTCGACGCTGGCCGCGTCGACGAACTCGCCGTCCAGCTCGCCCTCGGCGGTGACCTGGTCACCCTCCCGCAGCTCCTGCGGCGACACGACCTCGCCGTCCTTGAGCACCTCGGTGTCCGCGCCGATGACCCACCAGGGGCCCTCGGGCGCGAACTTGAAGGTGACGATCGGGCCGTCCGGCGTCTCGACGTTGCCGATCTGGGAGACCGTGCCGATCTCGGCGATCGGCTCGCGCACGGTCGGCGCCTGCTCGGCGGCGGCGGCGGTGGTCGGCTGCGGGGCGGCAGCGGGGGAGGCCTGCGCGGCGGCGCCGAAGGCCAGCGCCGGAACCAGGGCCAGCCCCGCGATCGCCGTGGCGCGCCGGATGGTGTTGAGCCGCATGGGATTTCCTTTCCTCGTGGAAGCGAACACGTTCAGGTTGACCGGTCGATCTCGGTGAATTCGGGGAGGATCTGGGAGATTCCTGGGAGCCGCACCGGGTTCGTCCAGATCGGACCGGCGGGCGACGCCGAAGGCGAGGAGATCTCCCGGGGAACTCCCAGGAACTCCTGCGGGATCACTCCGCCGGGGCGGGCAGCAGCACCCGGAACCGCGCGCCGGCACCGGGGCGGGTGTCCAGCTCGATCCGCCCGCCGTGCGCCTCGACCAGCGACCGCACGATCGCCAGGCCCAGGCCGGAACCGCCGCTGGAACGGCTGCGCGAGTCGTCGGCGCGGTAGAACCGCTGGAACACCCGCTCCGCCTGCGCGGCGTCGAGCCCGGGGCCCTCGTCGGCGACCTCCAGCACCGCGAACCCGCCTGCCGAGCCGACGCCGATCCGCACCGGGGTGCCCGGCGGGGTGTGCCGGACGGCGTTGCCCACGAGGTTGGTCACGACCTGCCGCAACCGCTCCTCGTCGGCCAGCGCGGGCGCGGCCGCGGGCGGGCCGCCGCCGGGGCCGGTGAGCTCGGCGGGCCGGGAGGGGTCGAGCGCGTGCACGTCGTGCAGGGCGTCGGCGGCCAGCGTCCGCAGGTCCATCGGGGCCAGTTGCAGCGTGAGCCGCTCGTCGAGCCGCGCCAGCAGCAGCAGGTCCTCCACGAGTCGTTCCAGCCGGTCGGACTCCTGCTCGATCCGGGACATCGCGTCCACGCCCGGGGGCAGCGCGCCCATCCGGTGCAGCTTGCTGAATCCCTTGATCCCGGCCAGCGGGGTGCGCAGCTCGTGGCTGGCGTCCGCCACGAAGCGGCGCATCCGCGCCTCCGACTCGGCGCGGGCGTTGAACGCGGCCTCGTTGCGGCCGAGCATCGCGTTGAGCGCGCGCGAGACCCGTCCGATCTCGGTGCGCGGTCCGCCCGAATCCGGGACCCGGCTGCCGAGATCGCCCGCGGCGATCGCGGCCGAGGTCTCCTCGATCCGGCGCAGCGGCCGCAGTCCGGCGCGCACCGCGAACCACCCGACCGCGGTGAGCGCGGCCAGCAGCGCGGCGCCGGTGCCCGCGGCCACGGCGCGCAGCCGGCCGACGGTGTCGTCCACCTCCGCCCGCGAGATCGCGGTGATCGTCAGCCCGTCCGAGGAGGGCAGCGCGAGCAGCCGCCAGCGCTGCGGCCCCGACCGGCTCGGCACGTCCACCGGTCGCTCGGTGGCGGTGGCCCCGGCGAGCCGCGGGCGCGGCGGCGCCCCACCGGTCCGCCGCTCCCCGGTGATCGCGCCGTCCCGCCCGAGGTGCGCGGAATAGGTGGTGGATCCGGGCAGCGCGAAGTTGTCCCGCACCGCCACCACTCCCATCCCGGCGAGCGGCTCACCGGGGCGCTCCGGATCGGGCATCCGGTAGACCTCCATGCCAGCGCGCGAGGTCGCCACCAGCTGCGCGTCGAGCCTGCCGACGAGATCGCGCTCCAGCGCCCCGATCATCACGGCGCTCCCGGCGGCCAGCCCGGTCGTCAGCAACCCGATCGCGATCAGCAGCACCCGGGTGCGCAGCGAGAGCCGGGCCATCACGAGCGCGGCCCGCGCAGCACGTAACCCACGCCGTGCACGGTGTGGATCAGCTTCGGCTCGACCCGGTCCACCTTGCGTCGCAGGTAGCTGATGTAGGTGTCCACGATGCTCGGATCACCGCCGAAGTCGTACTGCCACACCTCGTCGAGGATCTGCCGCTTGGAGACCACCTGCCCGGAGTTGCGCACCAGGTAGGTCAGCAGCCGGAACTCCGTGGGGGACAAGCGGATCTGCTCCTCCCCGCGCAGCACCTGGTGGCTGTCCGGATCGATCTCCAGATCCGCCACGGTCATCGTCCGGGAGGCCGCCGCGTGTCCCGAGCGGCGCAGCACCGCGTGGATGCGGGCGATCAGCTCCTCGGGGTCGAAGGGCTTGGTCACGTAGTCGTCCCCGCCCAGCGTCAGGCCCCGCACCTTGTCCCTGGGCGCGTCCCGGGCGGTGAGGAACAGGACCGGGACCTGCCCGCCCCGCTCCTGCAACCGGCGCAGCACCTCGAACCCGTCCAGGTCGGGCAGCATCACGTCCAGCAGCACCAGGTCCGGCCGCTCGTGCACCGCCGCGCGCAGCGCCTCCTCGCCGGTCGCGGCGGCCGTCACCCGGAACCCGGCGAAGCGCAGCGTCGCCGCCAGCAGCTCCCGCACGGTGGGTTCGTCGTCGACCACCAGCAGGCTCCTCGATCCCATCCCGCTCCTCGCCCCTCGATCCGATCTTCCGCGGCCCAGGTTAGGCGCGGCGCGGGTCCGGAGGCCGGGCCGAGGGGGCGCCGCCCGGCGCGGTCGCCACCGGCGGCGCCGGGGCGGCGGCCGCACCGCCCCGGTCGTCTCCGGCGCGCACGAGGCTCGCCGCCGCCAGCAGGAGCGCGAGCACCAGCACCAGCAGCAGCGCGGACACCAGGATCCGTCGCCGCCGGGTCAGGGCGCTCCGGTGCGCGCGGGCCCGCCGCAGGAATTCCCGCTCGGCGTCGCCGAGCTCCCGCTCCCGCGCCGGGAGCCAGCACCGCGCGGCGGCCAGCGCGCCGCCGGTCGGCAGCAGGTCCGGAGGGCGCCCCGCCCGCTCCCAGCGATCGAGAGCGCGGCGGAGGGAATCCCGCCAGTCCCGGAAGGACCGGTCCTGGTGGATCCGGTCGGCCAGCCGGCCCCACCCGCTGATCAGCACCTCGTGCGCGAGCTCCACGCCGTCCGGGGGTTCGCCGCCGCGCAGCACCAGCAGCCGCGTCGCGGCGAGCCGCCGCGCGATCGCCCACTCCCGCTCGCCGAGCTCCTCGCGGCGGGCGATCCGCCGGGTCGCGGCCGCACCGCGAGGAGCCCGCACCAGGCGCGCCAGCAGCCGCTCCGCCGCGGCCTCGTCCGCCTCGGGGACGTGGTCGTGCCAGGCGCTGCCCGCGTAGCGGCCCAGCGCGCCCGCCACCCCGCCCAGCTCCTCGTACCGGCGGTGGGTGAGCACCCCGCGTTCCTGGTGCTCCCACAGCAGGTCGAGGGCGACGCCGAGCAGGGGGAGCGCGCCGGGATCGGCCCCGGCGTCGGTGCGGATGCGCTCGGCCAGGTCCGGCTCGTAGTCCACGCCGGGGCTGTCGGCGACCGGTCTGCTGATGACTTCCCGGAGCCGTTCGGGGCGCACCGGTTCGAGCTCCCGGACCCGGGCGCTCGCGACCGGCCGGAGCCGGGGATGCGCCAGCACCAGCGTCACGAGGTCGGACCGCAGCGTGCACAGCACCCGCACCTCGTCCGGAGCGCGCGCGTCGAACAGCACCCGCACCAGCTCGTCGATCTCGTCGGGCGAGCGGGTCAGCAGTTCCTCGAACTGGTCCACCACGATCAGCAACCGCTCGCGGCGCTGGACCTCCAGGACCCGCGCGGCGACGCCGCTCAGGCCCTGCCCGGCCAGCACTCCGGCCAGCGCGGTGGTCTCGGCCGGGCGCCCGGTCTCGCCGAGCCCGGGTTCCAGCACCGGGAGCAGCGCCGAGGCCAGCGCGCGCAGCGGAGTCGCGGCTCCCCCCGGCCGCATCGCCACCGGGCAGCCGCCGTCCTCCCGGACCAGCGGCGCCACCCCGGCCAGCGCCAGCGAGGACTTCCCGCAACCCGGCGGTCCGACCAGGGCCGTCCAGCGGTGCGCGGCGACGGCCCGCGCCACCTCGGCGCTCTCGTCCCGCCTGCCGTGGAACAGCGCCGCGTCCGACTCGCGGAACGGCCGCAGGCCCCGGAACGGCGAGGGCGGCAGCGCGAACTCCGCCAGCTCCGGCCACACCGCCAGCAGCCCGGAGGTGGGGAGCAGGTAGCTGACCGGGGAGTCGCCCGCCTCCGCCATCGCCATCATCCCGACGACCCCGGAGAGCTCGTCGTCCCACACCGGCCCGCCGCTGAACCCCGGCGCGACCGCGAAGCTCCGGCCGGTCAGGTCCGCCCGCACCCAGCCGTCGCCCCGCCGGTGCCGCAGCACCACGTGGTGCCAGGCCCCGCCGGGACTCCGCTCCGGCAGCCCGAAGATCCGCGCGGGGTGCTCCCGCAGCTCGTCGGCGTCGATCAGCCGCACCGGCCGGGCACCCGGCAGCTCGCCCTCGATCCGCAGCACCGCGACGTCCCCAGCGGCGACCTGCGCCGGGACCCACAGCTCGACCCGGGCCGCGACCCGCGCGTCCGGCCGCAGCAGCGGCAGATCGACCTCCACGGCGCGGCCGAGCGGCACGACCCCGCCGCCGGGCACGACGTGCGCGCAGGTCAGCGCCAGCCCGTCGGCCACCAGGAACCCCAGCCCCACCGCCCTGCCCGCCGCGTCGAACACCCGCAGCACCGCCGCGTCCAGCACTCCCGTCCCACGACCAGAACCCGTCACGTCCGACTCCCGCGTCGAGCGATCACGCATCCGGTGACCGGCGGACGTCCCGCCGGCACCGATCACCGTCCCACGGGCGCGGCGGGGAATTCGCCCCCGTCGCCCGAACGCAGCAGCCCGGCGCCTGGCACTTCCCGCCCGGCCGAGGAGCCGCGGCACCACGCCGGAGTTTGCGCCTCCTGCCGCCCGGCGTCCGGGAATCCGGCCGCTGCCAGAGACAACGGTGCCCCGGGCGCGGAGCGCACCCGGGGCACCGGTGACGGAGGCCGGCGGATCAGCCGCCGTACTCGGGAACGTAGCTGATCTGGTTGTCGGCGTTCGCCGTGTCGCCCTGATCGTTGATGACCTTGTCGATGGTGCCCGTGCCACCCAGCGAGACGGACACGAGGTCGTGCATCTTGACGCCCGGGTTCACCGGCACCTCGAACGAACGCGGTGCGGTCACCGCGGGGTTCGTGTCGAAGAAGCAGTAGCTGCCCAGGCCCCACGCCTCGTGGTCGGTGACGTCGTCGGCGACCTTGTAGGCCGCCCAGCCGCCGTCGCCGCCCCACGCCGCCTGGTCCGGCGGGTCGTAGGGGAACTCGTTCTGGAAGAAGTAGGTGCGGCCGCCGTTGCCGTTCCACACCACGTTGTGCTGCTGGTAGTGCTCGACGAACAGGCCGTGCGCGGTGACGTCGTCGCCGTCCACGACGAGCCCGGTCTCGGCGGTGTTGACGTCCCAGCCGACGCCGTCGCCGTGGTCGGCGCGCCAGAGCCAGGAGTGGTCCAGCAGGACGTCGTCGCTGTTGACGTCCAGGGTCGTCGTCGCCTTGCCCGCGCCGGGGCCGCCGATGCGGAAGAAGACGTCCGAGAGCTGCGTCGGGTTCTCGGCGTGGCTCGCGTCCGCGTCCTCGTCGCCGAGGGTCATGAGCGCGGGCGAGTTCTGCTCACCGGCGTCGATGAACAGACCGGCCACCTTCACGCCGTCCACGTCGGCCACCGACACGGCGGGCTTGCCGGTGTCGGGGACCAGGGAGGCCATGCCGATGCCGAGCACCACGGTGTTCGGGTCGTCCACCCGGATCGTGTCGTCCAGGTGGTAGACGCCGGGGGTGAACAGCAGGTGCTTGCCCTCGGCCAGCGCCGCGTTGATCGTCGCCGCGTCGTCGCCCTCCTTGGCGACGTAGAAGTCGGCCAGGGAGATCTGCTCGCCCTCGGGGGTGCCGTCCGCCCAGCTCACCCCTCGGGTGTTCTCCCGCAGCGCGGGGACGAACACGTTGTAGGCGCCGTCCTCGCCGATGTTCAGGAACGGCTTCTCGCGCAGCTTCGGGGTCTCCGGGACGTTGGTGTGCGAGGGGTCCGGGAAGTGCTGCTCGGGAGCGCCGACCGTGCCGGTGAACATCATGTTCCACACCGAACCCGACCAGCCGCCGCCCAGTTCGCTGTTGCGGGTGAGGAACTGCTGCTGCGAACCGGACTCGACCAGACCGTCGATCTTGGAGTCCGCGATGTAACCGCCGCTGGCCCAACCGTCGGCGCCGTTCCACAGCTGCATCTGCCCGCGCATGTGCATCCGGCGGTACGGAGCGGCCTGGGCGACCGCCCACCGCTCGATCTCGCCCGAAGGGGGCGTGACCGCGAGGTTCTCGGCGGAGCGCCAGAAGTTCTGCGTCGCGTTGCCCTCGCCCAGCCAGTCCGCCTCGACCCGCACGTGGCCGTTGATGTTCACGTCGTCGGGCGACATGCCCAGACCGGCGACCTGCGTGTTGAAGCCGAGGTTGACGTCCGCGGAGTACTCGCCGGGCTGGAACAGCACGGCGTCGCGCTCCGGTCCGAACTGGTTGGTGTGCTGGCGTTCGGCGATCTCGTCGAGCTTACCCTGCAACTCGTCCGCGGGAGTGGACGGGGTGGCGATGTAGGTGTTGGGGCCGAAGTCCGGGTTCTTCGGGTCGGTGTCGCGCACCGCCTGCGCGGGAGCCTGCGGCTCCGCCCCCGCGGCGGTGACGGTGACGAGCCCTGCGGCCACGGCCGACGCCGTCGCCAGCGCCATCACCGCCTGCCGGGTGCGGGCCTCGGTGCTGCCGAAGATGTTCATGCTGCTGCCTGTCTGACGGGGCGGGGGCGGTGGGGCCCCTCGCCGGTGGATCCTGGGACCGGGGGAGAGATCGGGCGCGCTGGTTCCTCTCGACGTGGTGGGCGCGGGTCCGCGCGGCGGCTGGCCCGGGACGCGCGGAGGCGCGCCGGGAACGCCGTTCGGCGTCGCGGGAGGGGATGCGGCACGGCGGGCCCTTCCGACGGGGTTCGGCGGTCGTCGCCGCTGCGACGATCCGCGCGGGGACCTGTCCGGCTCGCCGTTGCTCGCGGAGGCCGGGGAGTCGTGGGGCCCGGCTGCTTCGTGAGAACGCTCCCATGATTCGAGGGCCCGAGCCGGGAAGTCAAGACCGCCACGACGGCGGGGAATTCCCGGACGGTGAATGGGAACGGAGCTTCGCGCCGAGCGCCGCGTGCGATCTTGACCCGTTCGGCGTCGGTGTTGTTCACTCGGCGGAGCTCGTCGTCGGAATCGGTTCCGAAGCGGTTCTCCCGGTCGGGAGCGGTGCCGGCGAGGAGCCGCGATGCGCTCGGTCGCGACCCGCCCACCGGCTCGGGCGGACCGCGACCGGATCGCTCGCGGTGGGAGGTCCCGAACGGCCGGGGCGCGCGTGGGGCGCGCCGCGACCGGATCGGGGCGAGAACTCGCCACGCGGAATCCCGCGCGGCGAAGCGGGATCAGCTCACCACGGGCAGCGCTCGGCGCACGGCCGGCGTGACGCCGTCGCTGGCGTGCGCGGCCGCGATCCGCTCCGCGTCCGGCGTGCCGTAGAGGCTGGTGCGCTGGCGCAGCGGGCGGCCGGTCGGGTCCACCAGCTCCCGCAGCTCGCTGATCGTCTTGAACGAACCGTTGTCGGCCCCCGCCATCCGGCTGATCGTCTCCTCCATCAGCGTGCCGCCGAGGTCGTTGACCCCGCCGGCCAGCACTTCGCGGCAGCCCTCGACGCCGAGCTTCACCCAGGAGCACTGGATGTTGTCGATCAGCCCGTGCAGCAGGATCCGCGCGACCGCGTGCACCGCCCGGTTCTCCCGGGGCGTCGTTCCCGCGCGGGCGAGGCCCGCCAGGTAGATCGGCGAGTTCTGGTGGATGAACGGCAGCAGCACGAACTCGGTGAACCCGCGCCGCCCGGTCCGCTCCAGGGCCCGCCGCTGCAGGTCGGCGATGAGCTTGATGTGCCCGACCCAGTGCGCCGGGGTGTCCACGTGCCCGTACATCATCGTGGAGGTGGTCGGGATTCCCAGCTCGTGCGCGGTGCCGATCACCTCGGTCCAGGACGAGGTCGGCAGCTTCCCCTTGGTGAGCACCCAGCGCACGTCGTCGTCGAGGATCTCCGCGGCGGTGCCGGGCAACGAGTCCACACCGGACTCGCGCGCGCGGGTCAACCAGTCCCGGATGGACAGATCGGTCCGCGAGGCGCCGTTGACGACCTCCATCGGGCTGTAGGAGTGCAGGTGGATGTCCGGGCGCCGGCGCTTGACCTCGGCGGCGAGGTCGAAGTAGGCGGTGCCCGGCATGTCCGGGTGGATGCCGCCCTGCATGCAGATCTCGGTGGCCCCCGCCTCCCACGCCTGGTCCACCCGGTCGCCGACCTGCTCCAGCGACAGCGTGTAGGCGTCGGCATCGGTCCGGCGCTGCGCGAACGCGCAGAACCGGCAGCCGGTGTAGCAGACGTTGGTGAAGTTGATGTTCCGCGTGACGATGAAGGTGACCTCGTCGCCGACCGCGTCCCGGCGCAGCCCGTCGGCCAGCTCGGTGACCGCGTCCAGGTCGGCGCCCTCGGCGTGCAGCAGCGCGAGCGCGTCCTCGTCGGACAACCCCGCCGGGTCCCGCTCGGCGCGGCGCAGCGCCGCCCGCACGTCGGCGTCGGCGCGCTCGGGGGCGGTCGGCACCCGCTCGGCCAGCTCGTCCCAGTCGCCGTAGACCGAGTCGAAGTCGCCGCGCCGGTCCCCGGTGCGGCCGGTGGTGTCCACCTCCACGTGCAGGTCGGTGCGCCCGCCCGCGGCCTGCTGCCAGCCGCCGTCGGGCTCCTGCCAGCCGATGCCGCTCGGCGTCACGCCCTCGCGCGCCAGGCCGGTCTCGGGCTCGGCGAGCGCCGCGACGTGCGCGTGCAGCCTCGGATCGAGCCACGGCTCCCCGGCCCGCACGTACTCCGGGTAGATCGTGAGCCGCTCGCGCAGCCGGAACCCGGCGTCGGCGGTGAGCCGCTCCAGCTCCTCGATCTGCGGCCAGGCCCGCTCCGGGTTCACGTGATCCGGGGTCAGCGGCGACACCCCGCCCCAGTCGTCGATGCCTGCGCGGATCATCAGGGCGTACTCGTCACCGATGAGGTTCGGCGGCGCCTGCACCCGCATCTTCGGCCCCAGCACCAGCCGGGTGACCGCGATGGTGGCGGCGAGCTCCTGCAGGTCCGCGTCCGGGGTGGCGCGCATCTTGGTGTCCGGTTTGGCGCGGAAGTTCTGCACGATCACCTCCTGGATCCCGCCGTAGGCGCGGGCCGCCCGGCGGATCGCGAAGATCGCGTCGGCGCGCTCGCCGTGGTCCTCGCCGATGCCGATGAGGATGCCGGTGGTGAACGGGACCGCGCTGCGGCCCGCGTCGTCGAGCACCCGGAGCCGCACCTGCGGGTCCTTGTCGGGGGAGCCGTAGTGCGGGCCGCCCTTCTCGGTGAACAGCCTGCTCGCCGTGGTCTCCAGCATCATGCCCATCGAGGGCGCCACCGGCTTCAGCCGCTGCAGCTCCTGCCAGCTCATCACCCCGGGGTTCAGGTGCGGCAGCAGCCCGGTCTCCTCCAGCACCCGGATCGCCATCGCCCGGACGTAGGACAGGGTGTCGTCGTAGCCGTGCGCGTCGAGCCACTCGCGGGCCGCCGTCCAGCGGTCTTCCGGGCGGTCCCCGAGGGTGAACAGCGCCTCCTTGCACCCCATCGCGGCACCTTCGCGGGCGATGTCGAGCACTTCGTCCGGGGAGAGGTAGGGCGAGTCGACGCGACCGGGCACGGTCACGAAGGTGCAGTAACCGCAGCGGTCCCGGCAGAGCCTGGTCAGCGGGATGAACACCTTGCGGCTGTAGGTGATGACCCCGTCCCGGCCCACCCCGCTCAGGCCCGCGTCGCGGGTGCGGGCCGCGTACCCGGCGAGCCGCTCCAGGTCGGCGTCCCTGGCCTGCAGCAGCACGGTGACCTCGTCGCGGTCCAGCGCCTTGCCGTCGCGCGCGCGGGCGAGGGCGCGGCGCATCGCGGAGGCCGTCGGAGCGGTCGCGGTGGTGGGAACCTCATCGGAAGCCATGCCGGAACGCTAAGCGGACGGCGCCACGAGTCGCCACCGCGCGAACGCTGCGGCCCCGCCGCGCGCATTCGGTGGTCGGGTTCGCGCTGATCAGAGCGTCACATCCGGTTGCCGGGCCGGCCAGCGGGGTGTAGTACCCAAAGCATGGCCTCGATCATCGGCAAGCGGGTGAACGGGCGGACCTACTACTACGCGGCGGAGTCCCGCCGGGTGCGGGGCGAGCCGCGCATCGTCGCGCAGCGCTACCTCGGCACCGCCGAGGACCTCGTGGCCGCCGCCGACGGGCTGGCCGCCGAACCCGAGCGCACCCGGCACCTGCCCTTCGGCGAGGTCGCCGCGGTGTGGGCCACGATCCGGCGGCTCGACCTGGCGGGCGTGGTGGACGCGGCGGTGGGCAGGCAGCGGGCCGCGGTCTCCGCCGGCACCTGCGTGGCGCTGGCCGTGCTGCACCGCGCCACCTCGGGAGGGGCGCCGGGCCGGGGCGAGCCCGCCGAGTGGTGGCCGGACGTCGCCCGCCTGATCTCGCCCCGGCCCGACGCGCGGGTGTGGGAGCGGGGCCGGTTCCGGCGCGCGCTGCGCCGCCTCGGTCCGGGGCAGCGCGCGGCGGTGGAGCGCGGGGTCGCGGCGGCGGTGCGGTCCGAGCTGAGCTCCGGGGGAGAGCTGCCCGCCCTGGTCGTGGACCTGCCCGGCACCGCGCTCCCGGCGGCCGGGGAGCCGTCCGGGCTCGGCGCCCTGGTGAGCCGGGACGGCGCGATCCCGCTGCTGACCCGGGCCCAGCTGGGCGCGGAGGAGGGGAGCGCGCCCCGCGGGGTGCTGGCGGAGCGCTTGACCGGGCAGCACCGGGCTCCCGGGAGGACCGACGAGGTCACCGTCGTGCACGACGCGGGGACCCACGCGCGGCCGCGCCCCGGCTCCGGGCTCGGCTTCGTCGGCGGCCTGCTGCCCGGCGACCACCCGGAGCTGCTGGCGCAGCCGGCGACCGCGCGGCGCCCCGTGGATCCGACGCGGCTGCCGGGGCTGACGGCGCTGGACACCCGCGCGCTGGTGGACGGGGTGCGGCGGCGGGTGATCCTCACCCACTCCGAGACGCTGCGCGCTGCGCAAGCGCGCGCGTTCGCCGAGGCGCTGGGACAGGCGGCGCGGCGGCTAGACGGGCTGGCCGAGGTGCTGGCGGCGGGCGGCAACCGGCGTTCCCGCGACCACGTGCTCGCCGAGATCTCCGGGATCACCCGGGTGCGCTGGCTGGAGCGGGTGCTGGTGACCTCGCTGCACGGCTCGACGCCCGGTGAGCTGCGGCTGCGCTGGCACCTCGACGAGACCGCCCGAGCCCGGGTGGCGGAGGAGTTCTTCGGCAAGCAGCTGCTGGTCACCGACCGGGACTCCTGGCCGGCCGCCGACGTGATCACCGCGTACCGCGCCCGCTACCACCTGGACTCCACCTTCGCCAGGCTCGGCGCCCCACCTCCGGTCGACGATCCGGAGCGCGCGGCGGTGCAGCGGACGATCTCGGTGCTGGCGGTGGTGGTGCTGCACCTGATGCGGCACGAGGCCAACCGGGCCGGACTGGACCTGTCGGTGCGCGAGCTGTTCGAGCAGCTCGGCGGCATCCAGGAGACCGAGCTGCGCTACCCCTCCACCGGCGGTCGTCCGCGCACCCGCCGCGTGATCACCGAGCGCGGCGCGGTGCAGCAGCGGTTGTACGACCTGTTCGGCCTGGCGGAGTTCGCTCCCGGCAGGCGCTGACCGCTCGGCGGGGAGCTGTCCCGCCGCGGGGGCGCCGCCGACGCCGCTCCGGGACCGCGTGCCGGCGGCGAGGAGGCCGGTTCCCGCTCTCGGGCTCGCGTCCACACGGGCGAATCTTGAGCGAGGGCCTCTTGCGGCGGGCCTCGCTCTCTGGTGGGTTCGGGATCGGATCGCCGCCGAGCCGGGGGAGCCGCCGATGAGCCGCATCGTGGACGTCGAGACCGTCGATCTTCGCTTCCCCACCTCGCGGGAGCTCGACGGGTCCGACGCGATGAACCCCGCCCCGGACTACTCGGCCGCCTACGTGGTGCTGCGCACCGATCACCCGCGCGTCGACGAGGGGCACGGGTTCACCTTCACCATCGGCCGGGGCAACGAGCTCGTGGTCGCCGCGATCGAGGTGCTGGCCCGGCGGGCGCTGACCTGGTCGGTCGAGGAACTCGCCGAGGACCTCGGCGGTTTCGCCCGCCACCTCGCCGCCGACAGCCAGCTGCGCTGGCTCGGCCCGGACAAGGGCGTGCTGCACCTGGCGACGGCGGCCGTGCTCAACGCGGCCTGGGACCTCGCGGCGAAGATCGCCGGCAAACCGGTGTGGAAGCTGCTCGCCGACATGCCCCCGGAACGGCTGGTGGACCTGGTGGACTGGCGCTACCTGCGCGACGAGCTGACCCCGCAGGCGGCGCTGGAGCTGCTCCGCCGCGCCGAACCCGGCCGGGCGGACCGGGAGCGGCACGTGCGCGCGGCCGGTTACCCGGCCTACACCACGAGCGCGGGCTGGCTCGGCTACGACGACGACAAGCTGCGGCGGCTGTGCCGGGAGGCGGTCGCGGCCGGGTGGGACGCGGTGAAGGTGAAGGTCGGCGCCGACCTGCACGAGGACCAGCGGCGCTGCCGCATCGTGCGCGAGGAGCTGGGCCCGCACCGGCGGCTGATGATCGACGCGAACCAGGCGCTCGGGGTGTCCGAGGCGATCCGCTGGCACCGCGCGCTCGCCGGGCTCGACGTGCACTGGTTCGAGGAGCCCACCAGCCCCGACGACGTGCTGGGCCACGCCGCGATCCAGCGCGCGATCGCCCCCACCCTGGTCGCCACCGGGGAGCACGCGCACAACGCGGTGATGTTCAAGCAGTTCCTGCAGGCCGGGGCGCTCGGCGTCTGCCAGCTCGACGCCTGCCGCCTCGCCGGGGTGAACGAGGCGGTGGCGGTGCTGCTGCTGGCGGCCGCGCGCGGGGTGCCGGTCTGCCCGCACGCCGGGGGAGTGGGGCTGTGCGAGCTCGTGCAACACCTGTCGATCTTCGACTACGTCGCGGTGAGCGGTGCGCTGGACGGGCGGGTCGTGGAGTACGTGGACCACCTGCACGAGCACTTCGCCGATCCCGTCCGGCTCCGCGACGGCCGCTACCTGCCGCCGGAGAGCCCGGGGTACAGCGCCCGCGTTCACCCGGAATCGCTGGCCCGCTACCGCTTCCCCGACGGGGCCGGGTGGGCCGGATCCGCGTCGTCCTGATGGCGCGTCCCCGGCCCAGCCGTCAGGAGTCCTTCCGCCGGAGGAACCTCCGACGCCCGCGCGCCCGCGGCTGCTCCCCGGCCAGGGCGTCCCGCAGCTCCAGGATCGCGCCGGTCTGCGCGCGCAGCGCCCAGTACACCGCCGCGTCCTTCGGTTTGAGGTCGGCGGCCGCGATCCGGGCCCGCTCCAGGGCTCCGGTCACGTCGCGCACGTCGAGGTCGGGCTCGCTCTCGCGGGACGCGCGACCCTCATCGCCGTTCTTCGCCATGCCGGTCTCCTCTCCTCGCCGGTTCCGGACGTCGGTCAGGCGAACAGGCTGACGCCGCCGGGGCCGACGAGGCAGCCGACGACGATCAGCACCGCGCCCCACACGAACTGGCCTCGCACCAGCGACAGGACGCCGCCGATCACCAGCAGCGCCGCGATGATCCACAGGATCGTGCCCATGCTCGTCCTCCTTCGGTAATGCCTCCCGGATCCCGGCGGTGCGCCCGCTCGATCACCGGCTCTCGTACTCTCCGCTACCCCGGTACCGGGGAAACAAACCACGATCGTGGGTGAACTCTCGCGAGTCCGGCGGGACGGTCACGTTCGGTTCAACGGTTGCCACTCCGGCGGCGGTTACCGGGAGGCGCCGCCACCGGGCAGACTTCCCCCGATCACCCAGCGGCGGGCGGCCCGCGCCCGTGCGGAAGGGAAACCGATGCGGCGAGCGAAGCCGGGAGCGCTCGTGCTGTGCGGTGCGCTGGTGGCCTTGGCGCTGCCCGGCTCAGCGGCGGGGACCGGATCAGCTACCGGTGCGGGAGCGGAACGGGACGCGGGGCTCGCCGCGACCGGCACGCCGCTGTCCGAGGACGTCGGGTACTACCCGACCGCGCTGCGGCTGCGGCACCAGGGCGCGGCGAACGGCGCGGTGCTGGCGGCGACCGTGAGCTTCGGCCCCGACGGCGGTTCCGCACCCGTCTACGAGAGCACCGACGAGGGCGCCACCTTCACCGAGGTGGGCCGCGTCACCGACCCCGGCTTCGCGGGCGGGCTCTGCTGCGGCAGCCTGCTGGAGCTGCCGAGCCGGGTCGGGGACCTGCCCGCCGGCACGCTGCTGTGGTCGGCGAGCGTCGGAGCCGAGGAGGCCGACCGGCGGATGCGGCTACCCGTCTTCCAGAGCCAGGACCGCGGCCGCACCTGGTCCTCCCAGTCGACCTGCGCGACCGGGGCGGGGACCGGCGGAATGTGGGAACCCGAGCTCGCCGTCGACGCCACCGGCACGCTGAGCTGCTACTACGCCGACGAGAACGAGCCCGGCCACAGCCAGGCGCTGCACCGCACCACCTCCCGCGACGGCGTGAACTGGAGCGAGCCGGAACCCGTGGTCCAGGTGCCGGAGGCGGGTCGGCGGCCGGGGATGGCCGTGGTGCGCCCGCTGCCGGACGGGCGCTACTACCTGTCCTACGAGATCTGCGGCACCGGGGACGCGCACGACTGCGCGGCGCACTTCCGGATCTCCGCCGACGGCGCGGACTGGGGCGACCCGGCCGCGGACGGCGCGCTGCTGGAGCTCGGGGACGGGCGGTTCTTCGCGCACGCACCGAAGATCACCGTCCTGCCGGGCGGCGAGGTCGTCACCGTCGGCCAGGAGCTCAAGCACCCGGACGGCGTCGTGGCGGACGGCAACGGCGCCACCCTGTTCGTGACCGCGGAGCCGGGTTCGGGTACACCGGTCGCGGTCCCCGCGCCCGTCGAGGTGCCGGGCGCGCGCGACGAGCCCTGCCCGAACTACAGCTCCGCGCTGCTGCCGGTGGGGGAGTCGGAACTGCTGGAGATCGCCACCGACTACGACGAGGACGGTTCCTGTCGCGCGCACTACGCCACCGGCGGGCTCTGATCGCCCGCCCGCGAACCGGCCGCGCGGCGAGCCGGGCAGCGGGCGCTCGGCAGCGCCCGGGGAATGGAGCGCCCGCGCCCGTCGGGCGGTGCGGCCGGGAGCGCCGGGCGCCGGGCGCACCGCCGTCGCACGTCCCGCCGCGATCAGCGCGGCGGGCCGTTCACGCGGTCTCGAACCGCTGCACCGGGTGTTCGGCGGCCGCGCGGAACGCGCTGAGCCCGGAGAGCAGCTGGGCGCGGTGCCGGGCGCTCATGCCGGTCAGCACCGCGTTCAGGTCGGTGCGCCGCTCCTGCCGGAGCCCGTCCAGCAACCGCGCGCCGTCCGGCGTCAACCGCAGCGAGATCGCGCGGCGGTCGGACTCCCCGGTGCCGCGCACCAACCACCCAGCGGCTTGCAGCCGGTCGCAGAGCCTGCTGGCCGCGGAGGGAATGGCGCCGATCTCGTCGGCCAGCTCCGTGAGGCTGACGGTGCCGCGCTGCTCGACGACGAGCAGCGCGCGCAGCTGGGACGCCGAGACCTTCGGCCGCGCGCGCTCCGCGCTGAGCCCCCAGACGACGAACAGCGCCTGGGCCGCCGCGTCGAGCTCGGTGATCATCTCTGCGGGCACTGGTTCACGGTGGGCCACGTTCCTCGGACTCCTCGCATCGGGGACATGGGTCGAGTGTGCCTGGTCCGCTCCCGCGCCGGGTGGTGTTCCCCGCCGACCGGGCTCCGGCGGTCGACGAGATCGGGTGATCAGGCTTCCCGCCCTCCGGCGGCGGCGGCGCGGTCGAACGCGGCGAGCGCGTCCTCGACCGAGCGGTGCACCGGCATCCGCCGGTCGAGCGCGGTGATCCGCAGCGGCTGCGCGGTCGACTCCGAGGCGACCACCCGAAGCACGACCCCGGCGCCCCGGCCCGCCCGCTCGTGCGCGGCGACCAGCGCGGACAACCCGGCCGAGGCGAAGAACCGCACCCGCGTCAGGTCCACGACCAGCCCGGCGGGGTGGTCGTCGACCAGTCCGGTCAGGGTCTCCTGGAAGCCCGGCGCGGTGATCATGTCGATCTCCCCGGCGACGGACAGCACGGCCGCCGCGCCCGCCTGCTCGACCCGCATCGACAGCTCCGGCAGCGCGTCGAGCTCGTCCGGACCGGCTCCCGGCGCGCTCATGCCGCCGCCTCGCCCACCGCGGGGGTGCGGGGCTCCGGCTGCTCGGGAGGCGGCGGGCGCCGCTCCACGGGCGAGCGGGTCGGTCGCAGGCGCGCGCGCAGCACGAACGCCGCGCAGGCGAGCCCGGCGAGCAGCGCCGCCGCGATTTCCCAAGGGGTCGAGATCATGGCTGGCTCCGGGGTTCGCGGGCGGTCCCGGCAGTTGCGGGGACCGTGGTGGGGGTGGCTCAGGCGGGGGCGGGGACGCCGGCGCCGGTGTTCAGCGCGTCGCGCACGGTCGGCCGGATGTCCAGCAGCACCTCCAGGCCCGCTGCCCGGAGGCCGTCGCGGACCTCGGGGGTCGCCACGACCACGCGCAGCCCGACCCCGCGGGCCTGGGTTCGCATGTACGCCTGGGTCAGCAGCTGCAAGCCGGGCACCTCGAGCGGCTCCGACTCGGTGAGGTCGACCACCGTCGTGCCGTCGAAGGCCGCCAACCGGGGCCACAGCACGTCCTCCAGCGAGCCGACCGTGCTGGAGTCCACCAGACCGCGTACGGTGACCACGATCACGTCGGGTGCCGGCTGATCGACGTCGAGCAGCAGCGGGGTGGCCTGCCCGGTTCGGTGACCGAGCGCTTGCTCAGCGATCATGACTGCGCCTCTCGTGCCTGCTCGCCGCGCCTGGGGTCGCGCGAGCGCCGCCGGACGTTCCGGGCGGGGCGAGCCGGCCGCGTTCGACGTCGCGAAGGTCGCCGTGGATCTGCATACCCACTCGGGGCGGGAACAAACCCGTTCGTGCGGAATTTCGCGACTCAGCGGCTGGGGCGATCGGCCAGGTGGAGCACTCCGGTGAGCCCGGTGATGTCGAACGTCCGCCGGATCGAGGGACCGACCCCGGTCAGCAGCACCCGGCGGTGCTGGGCGGAGGCCCGCTGGTGCGCGCGCACCAGCACGGCGAGCCCGGAGGAGTCGATGAAGGGGACCTCGGTGAGATCGACGACCACGTCGCCGTCCGCGAGGTCGAGCCGCGCCCGCATCCGCTCCTCGAAGCGCGGGGCCGACTCGAAGTCGATCTCGCCGGTGGGTCGGAGCGCGGTCTCCGCGCCGATGCTCCGCTCGTCGTTGGCGTCGGTGGTCATGTGCTTCTTCTCGCTTCGTCCCGAACGTTCTTTCGGCCCGGATCGACGCAGGGTCTATTGTTGCCCTATGGCAAACTTCTGCGGACCTGCGAACACCCCGGTCCGGACGGCCGCGGTGAGTGTAATCGCAGGGGCCGCGGCGACGTGCCCGGCCGGCGCCGGCACCGGGGCGCTGAACAGCGGTTCCGCCGCACGCAGGCGAGGAGCGGTGCCCGAGTTCGGACGGGGGACCAGCACGATACGGCGGTGCGCATGACCCTTGCCCCGGGAGGACAGCTCGTGCCGGACGCTCGCTCCCCGGCCGCGGCGCCCGAGCCCGACCTCGGATCGGCCCTGCTCGCGGCCCTGCTCGACGGCACCTCCGACGCCGTCGTGCTCACCGGCCCGGACGGCCACGTCCGCTGGTGGAACGCGCCCGCCGGGGAAGTGCTGCCCGAGCTCGCGGTGGGGGAACCGCTCACCGGGGTCCGCGCGGGGCCGGCCGGACCGGCCGACCCGGACGGCGGCGGTCCCGGCAGGAAGCACCTGGAGGTGCACACCCGCGCCTTGGCGGACGGTTTCCACGCCTGGTACCTGCGGGACGTCGCCGTCCAGCGGAAGCGGGAGGCGGAGCTGCTGGCGGAGCGCTCGCGCCTCGCGCTGCTGGCGAACGCCGGGCGGCTGCTCGGCAGCGCGCTCAACGTGGAGCGGTTGCTGCGCACCGCGCTCGACCTCCTGGCGGAGTTCGGCATCCCGCGCTGCGCCGTCGCGGTCGACCACGGGGACCAGAACTTCCTGCTCGCCCAGGTCGGCAGCGCGCGGGCGCAGCGGTTCTCGCCGAGCCCGGTGCGCGCCGAGCGCGGCGACCGCCGGCAGATCCGGCTCACCGGGCGGGACCGGGACGAGAACCCGCTCCCGGGCTGGGCGGAGCCGGTCGACACCTTCGAGCTGCGCACCTTCGACGCCCCCTTCGGCACGCTCATCGCGGAGGTGCCCGAGTCCGCCGACCACGACGTGCTCGCCTCCTTCGCCGAGCAGCTGGGGAGCAGCTTGCAGGCGGCCGTGCTGCACCAGCGCCGCGGCCGCCACGCCGACACGCTCCGGAACTCGCTGACCCAGCGGGCGCTGCCGATGATCGACGGCGTCCAGCTCGCCGCCGCCTTCCGGCCCGCCGTCGAACGCGACCGCATCGGCGGCGACTTCTACGAGGTCACCGCGACGGCGAGCGGGTGGTCCTTCGCGCTGGGCGACGTCTGCGGCAAGGGAGTGGAGGCCGCGGTGCTCAGCGGGCAGACGCGGCACGTGCTGCACACCGCCTCCCTGCTCGGGATCGGTCCCGCGGCGCGGCTGGACCTGCTCAACAGGGTGATCCGGGCCGAACGCACGACGCGGTTCGTCACCCTCGTGACGGGGGACATCGCGGTGCGTCCCGACGGCGGGTTGCTGATCCGGCTCGCCAACGGCGGGCATCCGCGACCCGTGGTGCTCGACGCGGGAGACCGGGAGCCGTGGGAGGTCGTCGAGCACGGGGTGCTGGTCGGAGCCCTGGGGCAGGCCAGGTTCACCGAGGTCGAGGTGGTCCTCGAACCGGGCGGGACGATGGTGCTCTACACCGACGGCGTGACCGAGGCCCGGAACCCGGCGGGGGAGTTCTACGGCACCGATCGGCTGCTGCGCCTGCTCCGGGAGTGCCGCGGGTTGCCCGCCGCGGCCACCACCGCCTACGTCGAGCACGACGTGTTCGAGTTCCTGCGCGGGGCCGGGCACGATGACGTCGCGGTGCTGGCGATCCAGGCCGTCCTGGATTCCGCGGACGAGGAGGACCACCGCTGATGACCACGCTCGATCCGGGCGTGTCGGCGCGCTACGGGCAGTACCTGGCGGCGCTGAGCACCCTCCGCGAGCCGCGCGTGCTCGCCCTCGTCCACGACGCGCTGGACGCGGGGACCCCGGTCGAGGCGGTGCTGCTCGACCTGATCGCGCCCGCGCAGGCCGAGGTGGGCCGCAGGTGGGCCCGCAACGAGTGGACCGTGGCGCAGGAGCACGCCGCCACCGCGATCAGCGAGCGGGCGATGGCGGCGGCCGGGACGCGGATCGACGTCCCCGCGTCGGCGGGTTCGCTGGTGGTCTGCTGCGCGGAGGGCGAGTGGCACGGGTTGCCTGCCCGGTTGTTCGCCGAGATCGCGCGCACCCGGGGCTGGGACGTGACGTTCCTCGGGGCGTCGTTGCCCGCCGACCACCTGGCCTCCTTCCTCACCGAGACCGGGCCGGACGCCGTCGCGGTGTCCTGCTCGCTGGCCACCTCGCTGCCGCAGGCGCGGGTCGCGATCGAGGCCGTCCGGTCGCAGGGGATCCCGGTGCTGGCCGGGGGCGCCGGGTTCGGCCCGGACGACCGCTACGCGCGGTACCTGGGAGCGACCGGGTGGGCGCCGGACGCGCGGTCCGGGATGACCTCGCTCGCGGAGCTGCCCGGTGTGGTCCGCCCCGCCCCGCCGCTGGACGCCGGGGCGGAGTGGCGGGAGCTCCTGGAGCGGCGGGACGCCCTGGTGGAGCTGGCGTGGGAGCGGCTCGCGGGGGAGTGGCCCGCGATCGCGGCGTACCCGCCGACCCACCGGCGGCACGCCGTGGACGATCTGGGCCGGATCCTCGACCACGCGGCGATGGCGCAGTTCGTCCGGGACGACGAGCTGTTCGCGCGGTTCCTCCGGTGGACCAGGGACGTGCTCGGCGCCCGTTCGGTCCCGCCACCGGTGCTGAACGCCGGTCTCTCGGCCCTGGCGGAGGTGGCGGAGGACCTGCCCGAATCAAGGCGGGTGCTCGGCGCGGGACTGCTCGCGCTGGCGTGAACGTGCGGCCCACCGGGCCGCGGAAGCTCTGTCAACTCCAACGCGCGGTGGGGCCACCGGCCGCGACGTGATCCCGTCGACGAACCGCCGTGCGGTCGTTCGCCCGGTGGGGGCGTCGCGGCTCCGGCCCGGCGATGGGCTCGACTGAGACGGGATGAGAAGGGAAATGCATGGCTGACAGTGAGAAGACAGGTGGCTTCCGGGCCGAGGTGAGTCTCGGTGATTCCGGGTCCACGGCCCTGGTGCGCGCTTACGGGGAGATCGACATGGCCACGGCCGAGCAGTTCCGGGGCGCGGTCGCCGAGGCGTTCGAGCTGGACGCGGACACCGTCCTGGTCGAGCTCGGCGGCGTCCCGCTGCTCACCTCGTCCGGGCTGAGCGTGCTGGCCGAATCCCACGAGCAGGCCTTGGCCGCCCGGCGGAACCTCGTCGTGCGGACGGCGGGCGCTCCCCGGATCGTGCATCAGGCGATCACCGCCGTGGGCCTCGATCAGGTGCTCACGATCCGCGCGGAGGATGACGCGGAGTGACGGAGATCTCGGAGCTGGGGCTGCGATCATCGCCCGCAGAGGGTTCGTCGCCGTTCCGGCGGGTAACCCGCGGTCAATACAGACCACCGCTGGGAGGCGATCGCGTGGGCGGCCGGCACGAGCGCAGGACCGTTGACGAGCGGCTCCGGTTGCTCACGTTCCCCCTCGACGGTGGCAGGACGGCGGTGCCGGCCGCGCGCCACGCCATCGAGGAGGTGCTGCGGTGCCGACCCGTGTCGGCTGAGCTCGTCGACGCGGTGCTGCTGGTCGCCTCCGAGCTGGTGGCCAACGCCGTGGAGCACGGCGGCGGAGCCGATCGCCTGGAGCTCGACTGGCAGCAGGACTCGGTGGTGCTACGCGTCTGGGACCGCGGGGTGGGCCGGCCGCAGCAGCGCGATCTCGATCCGGGATCGGTGCGGGGCCGCGGCTTGGTCCTCGTGCAGGGGCTCAGCGAGGAGTGGGGATGCGAGCCGCGCTCCGGCGGGAAGAGCGTCTGGAGCAGGTTCTCGCTGGTGTCGGCGTGAGCTGAGGCCGGGCTCCGGAGCTCGCACCGGCTCCCCGGCCTGACATAATGTCGTTCGCGCCGGAGTCGGCGCCGCGCCGCGATCGCGGCGCCCGAACGCGCCGCCCCCGGGCCGCGGGGCGCGCATCAGGTCCGGGAGGAATGCGGGTGAGCCGTTCGGCACGCCTGGCGATGATCGACCGCGTGCTTCGGGAGGCACCCGCGCACGAGCTCGCGGAGGTCGCCGCCGCGCTGTTGCGAGAGCACTTCGCCGCGCTGCGCGTGGAGTTCTACCTCGCCGATCTCCGGTTCGTGCTGCTCGGACCCGTCCTCGACCCCGAAGCGGACCCGGTGCCCGTCGTGGGCACCGAGGTCGGCCGGGCGTTCCGCGAGCAGCGCCCCACGGGCGGCACGTCGCCGGCAGAGATCCACCGGTTCCTGCCGATGACGGTCCGGGGCGAGCCGGTGGGCGTCCTCGAGGTGGTGCTGCCCGCCGAGTCGGCCCCCCACGACCTCGCGGACGTGGAACTGGTGGCGCAGAGCACCGCGCACGCGCTGCTGCTGGCGGACGTGGCCACCGACCGGTACCGCCGCGTCCGGCGGCCGAGGGCGTTGACGCTGGCGGCCGAGATGCAGTGGCAGCTGCTCCCGGTGCGCGCGGTGAGCGGAGCGGGGTTCAGCCTCGCCGGCCAGCTCGAACCGGCCTACGCGGTCCGCGGCGACAACTTCGACTGGGCCCAGGACGGCGCGCAGCTCACCATCGCCGTGACCAACGGGATGGGGGAGAGCGTGGAGGCGGCGACGCTCACCACGCTGGCGATCACCGCGTTGCGCAACGCGCGGCGCGGTGGCGCCGGCATCGCCGATCAGGCGATGCTCACCGACCAGGCCATCTGGGCGCAGCACGGCGGCACCCACCACGTCTCGACGCTGCTGCTCGAACTGGACGTGGGGACGGGGCGATGCCTGGCGGTCGACGCCGGATCGCCCCAGCTGTGGCGCATCCGGGCCGACGAGGTCCAGCGCGTGCACCTCGACGAGCAGCTGCCGCTCGGCATGGCGGAGGAGACGGTCTACGAGGTCCAGTCGTTCTGGCTCGAACCGGGAGATCGGCTGGTCGTCCTCAGCGACGGCGTCTACGACGCCGTCATCGGCGGCACCACCTACAGCGAGCGCTCGCTCCGCCGGACGTTGCTGGCCGGTCGCGTCCTGCCGCCCGCGCAGGCCCTGCGGGTGCTGCTGAGCGATCTGCGGGTGTTCCTGCAGGACCACGAGCTCGACGACGACGCCGTGGCCGTGTTCCTGGACTGGACCGGGAACGAGTGATCCGGCCACCGCGCACGCGGGGGTCGATCGGCCCCGGGGCCGGACCGGGACGTCGCTGAACTCCGGGGGAGCGGTTCCCGCCGCCGAGACCAGCGGCGTGCCGGATCCCCCGCCGCGCGCGACGTCGCCCCGGCCGGGCGCCCAGCACCCGCGAGCCCGGAGCGCGTGGGAGGGGGCCTCGACCAGCCGCGGCGGGCATCGGCTACGAAGGGACGTCGTGCGGAGCGAGCGGAGGGCGGATCGGGTGCGGCGGAGCACGTGGGCCTACCTGGGTGAGATGGCGCGGCTGCGGCGCCGCTTTCCCCGGCGCGGCCGGGGATTCTGGTTCGGGCTGGCCATCGACCTGCTGTGGCCGGTGCTGGTGCTGAGCTCCCGGTTGCGGCTGCGCGGCGCGCTGCCCGAGCGCGGCGGGGTGCTGGTCGCCTCGAACCACCTCTCCTTCGCGGACCCGGTCTCGGTGACCGCGTTCTGCCTCGCCGCCGGGCGCGTCCCCCGTTACCTGGCGCGCGCCGACCTGTGGGAGATGCCGCTGGTGGGCAGGGTGATGCGCTCCGGCGGGCACATCCCGGTGCACCGGGGCACCGCGCGGGTGCAGGACTCGTTCCGGGACGCGGTGCGCGCCGCCGAGGACGGCGAGTGCGTGCTGTTCTTCCCGGAGGGGACCTTCTCCGACGATCCCGAGCACTGGCCCCGGCGGGGGAAGACCGGCATCGCCCGCGTCGCGCTCACCACCGGCGTCCCGGTCGTCCCGCTGGCGAACTGGGGCACCCACCGGTTGCTGCCGCGCCGCGGGCTGCCCAGGCCGTTCCGGCGCACTCCGGTGGACCTGGTCGCGGGACCACCGGTGCCGCTGGACGACCTGGTGGGCGCCCCGCTCACCGCCGCCGTGCTCCAAGAGGCCACCGATCGGATCATGGCCGCGATCACCGAGCTCCTCGGCGAGATCAGGTCCCAGGAGCCGGACGCGGCGTGAAACCGCCCTCGCGCTTGCCGACGAGCTGCCGGTACAGGGCCTGGCGCGCGGCGAGATCGTCCCCGGCTTCGGTCAGGCGGTCCTCCCAGTCCGACTTCACCGCCCGCAGGAACGCCAGCCAGCCCTCGCCGGAGCCGAGCTCGGCCATCGGCACGTAGCGCTGGTTGTCCTTCAGCTCGCCGCCGCCCACCTTGTCCTTCTTGTGGCCGTAGAAGCTGGACTCGGGGTTCGCGGTCGCCTCCGTGGACAGCCAGTTGTGCTCGTGCCCGACGGGGCTGGCGCCGCCGGGGCCGATGGTCTCCAGACCGACCTCCAGGGCTCCGTCCCGGTCCCGCCTGGGCGGGGTGAACACGAGCAGCATGTGGCCGTGCGAGTTGTCGGGCAGGATGACGTCGCCGTTGAAGTCGTGGCGTCCCATGCCGTCGGCGGCGAGGGGCAGCCCCCACAGCCTGACCCGCCGGTCCAGCACGTTGCGCGCGGACGCGATCATGCCGCCGCGCTCCTCGAACTTCTCGGTGCCGCGGATGGACATGTGGTGGGTGGCGAAACCGCGCTTCTCGAGCTTCTCCCCGTTCTCGTCCTCGTCCCGCTCGTTCACGCCGTTCTCGGTGACGCCGAGCCAATCGGTGAGGGCGGTGGCGCTCTCGCCCTCGCCCAGGGCCGGAATCCGGATGTTGACCCGGCCGCCGTGCGCCAGGGCCCGGTTCACGTCCCCGGTGGTGTGGTCGACGTGCTTGTTCGCCTGCTCGTCGTAGACCTGCAACCCGTTCTGGAGGATCAGGAAGACGTTGGTCAGGATGAGGTTGGCCCGGTTGTTCTTGATGACGGCGTCCTCGTCGTGCACGTCGCCGGCCGAGTCCGATGCGAGCGTGTTGACGAACGCCTCCCTGATCCGGGTGTCCCGCTGTTCCAGGGCCGCCGCGCGCTCCTCGCCGGTGAGCGCGCCGCCGCGCAGGTCCAGGTGCCTCCCCAGCGTGAAGGCGGGGCTGTTGTCCTGGTCCCCGAGGCGTTCCCGCCATTCGAGGGTGGCGATGAGGAGCCGCTTGCCCGGCTCCAGGCGCAGCCAGTCGTAGTACTTCCCCCGCGCCACGTAGGCGGCGGCGTCCTCGTAGCGGCCGGTCCCGATCGCCCGCAGCCACTTCGGGTCCTGCCGCTTGAGTTCGGCGATCTCGTCGGCGCTGAACACCGGCCCCTTCACGAGCCGGTCCGTCAGCTTCCGCTTGACCGGGAGGGCCTCGGCCCAACCGGGGACGAGCGAGCGCAGGCCGCCCCGGGGCTGACGCAGGTGGCCGGCCGCGGCCGACGACTCCCGCTCCTCCTGCGCGCGTTGCAACGACCCGGACACCGCGCGGTTGCCCGCGCTCCGCTGCAGGCGCAGGACCTCGGTCGGGGACATCCCGGAGCGCGGCGGCGCGGAGCCGGGTTCCTGCCGCCGCTCGCCCGGCAGGGCGCGGACGGGGCGCGCCTCGCGGGGCGCGTCGCGTTCTCGTGGCACTCGCACGGTCGTCTCCGATCGATGTCCGTTCGCACCTTCCGCGATCGAGCCGGGGCGGGGAAGGGCCGAACGGGCAACGGCCGGGGCAGCTCGCCGCGACGTGGTCCATCACCGGAGCTGTGACCTCCGCCGGTGCCAGCTCGATGCTGTTGCACAGGAGTGGCGAGAACGCCCAGGCTGGGGGAACCCGACGATCAGGCCGGGCTGCCGTCGAGAGGAACGCACGTGAACGACCGCGCCATCGAGTCCGTCCGCGACAACTGGACGCGACGAGCGGCCGCCTACAACGACTTCTACGAGCGCTACGCGCAGGACAAGCGCGAGGACTGGCGGAGCGTCTGCGCCGAGGCGCTGCGCGCGGCGTTCCCGGAGCGGACCGAGCCGCTGCGGGTCCTCGACGTCGGCACCGGTACCGGGTTCCTCAGCACGCTGCTGGCCGAGCTCGGCCACGAGGTCACCGCGATCGACCCCTCCCCGGCGATGCTCGGTTACGCCCGCGAGGAGGCCCGGCGCCGCGAGGTGCGGGTCCGGTTCGCGGAGTGTGGTGGGCACGACGTCCGCGAACTCGGCCGGTTCGACCTGGTCAGCGCGCGCTACGTGCTCTGGACGCTGCCCGAGCCGGTGCGCGCGCTGCGCGCCTGGCGGGACGTGCTGGAGCCGGGAGGGGCGCTGCTGCTGGCGGACGGGGTGTGGCACGGCTGGCGGCACGACGCGCGGCGGGTGCTGGCCTCGCTGCGGCCCGGGGCCGATCGCGGCTACGCGCTCAAGGTGCTGCGGGATTACCGCAGGATCGGCCGGGCGACCCCGAACTGGAGCGGCCTCACCGCGAAGCGCACCGAGGATCTGCTGCGGGCGGCCGGATTCGAGGCGGGGGAGCGCGTCGATCACCTGCTGCCGGAACGCGCGCATCCCGCCAGTGCGGCGTTCCACCTGCGCACGAGCCGCCCCCGCACGGCGCCCTGAACCCGCGAGGACGCGGATTTCCCCGAACGCGGCGGCGGCATCGTCGCGGTTCCGCGCTTTCGGGGAGCGATCTCCGGAAATCGGCCCCGGATCCGTCGCGAGGTCTTCTAGGATCTGCGGCGATCTGCGCGCGTGCGGCTGGAGAGGGCGGTATGGCGGTCGGTTCGACGATCCGGTGGTTCCGGGTGGGGGATGTGGGCGCACCGCCGTGCGCGGAGAGCAGGAGGCGACCCCCCGGGGCGCGGGCCGCCGTCGAGCCGCGCCGGTGCGGAGCCGATCCGCTGCCGCGCGACCCGCGGGAGCGCCCGTGATCCGGCCCGGGCGCGGCAGGGCGCCGCTGCCCGGCACCGGCCTCGACCAGGAGGAGCGGATCGCGGCGCGGCCCTCCGCCCGGGCCGAGGCGTCCCCGCGCTCGGAACCGGACGCGGCGGCCGTGCTCACCTATCACCTGCGCTGCCTGCGGGAGGAGCCGAACCCCGAGCTGCTCCCGGTGGGCGCGGAGGGCGAGCGGTACGTCCCGCTGCGCGGTCCCGAGCGGTTGCTGTCCGGGGATCTCGACGAGGACGGCCGCACCGGGACGTCCCCGGACGTCGCCGCCGTCATCGCCGGGGCGCGGGCCCGAGGGGAGCAGCTGTGGGCGGGTTACCCGGCCGTGGTGCTGCGCGGTGGCGAGGAGTTCGCCCCGCTGCTGCTGCGCCGCGTGGAGGCCGTCGAGTCCGCCTCCGGGATCCGGCTGCGCCCGGTCGGCCCGGTGTTGCCGCACCCGGGACTGGCGCGCCGGAAGCTCGGGACCGAAGGAGCCGCCGAGCTGCGTGAGGTCTTCGCCCCGGACTGGGACGGTGGGCGGCGGCAGCGGATGGCCGCCGAGGTGCGAACCCTGCTGCGCGAGACCTACCGGTGGCCGGGGGACGCCGCGCTCGCCCCGGACTGCCCGGACGACGCGCTCGACGGCCACCTCCGGGACGGCGCGCGCAACACGGCGGTGCTGCTGGCGCTGCGGCGCGGGGATCCCGCCGACGCCGGGGTGCTCGACGACCTCGGGGCGCTGGAGGCGGAACGGCACGCCCGGGACCGGGGCACCGCGCTCGGCGCGCTGCTCGACGGCGACACCGCCCGGACCGACGAGCCGCCACCGGTCGCGTCCCCCTGGCCGCTCGGCGCCCGGCAACGCGCGGCGCTGGCCTCGGCGATGACACGGCGGTTGAGCACCGTCACCGGTCCTCCCGGCACCGGCAAGAGCCGGCTGGCCGCGAGCATCGTCACCACCGCCATCGCCGCCGGGCAACGGGTGCTGGTGGTCACCGGCGAGGACAGGACCGCGGACGAGGTGTGGCGGCGCTGCGAACGACTCGCCCCGGGCGCGCTGGTGCGCATCGGTTCGCGGCCGGGCCGGTCGGCCGATGCGGCGCGCGCTCTCCGCGCGGCGGAGACCGGGGAGCCGGACTTGGCGAACGCGCTCGCCGAGCTCGTCGCCGCCAGCCGGGTCGCCGCCCGGGTCCGCCGCGACCTGGACGCCGTCGCACGGATCGACGCGGCCCTGCGCGAGGCCGGCGAGATCCGGCGCGCGGTGGCCCGGGAACTGGAGGTGAGCGGCGCGGAGCTCGCCCGGCGCCTCGGCCCCCGCCCGCAGGGCTGGGTGCGGCGCGCGCGGGGCGCGGCGGGTGCTCGGCTGCTGGCGGGCTGGCGGCGGTCCCTGGTGCTGCGCGCGCTGGGGCTCCGCCCGGTCGCCCCCGGTGCTCCGGAC
This sequence comes from Saccharopolyspora antibiotica, assembly GCF_047200635.1. Classification (NCBI taxonomy): domain Bacteria; kingdom Bacillati; phylum Actinomycetota; class Actinomycetes; order Pseudonocardiales; family Pseudonocardiaceae; genus Saccharopolyspora; species Saccharopolyspora antibiotica. The sequence goes on from NZ_JBJZOI010000004.1 coordinate 95,792, forward strand.
CCTGGCGCGACCTGCCGGCGGGTCGCGGACTTCGCCGCCGCCGAGCGGACCTGGCGGGAGCGGCGGGCCCAGCTGCGGTACCTCCCGGAGGACGCCGCGCTCGCCGAGACCCTCCGCGCGGCGGAGGATTCGGCGTGCGGTGCCGCCACCGCGCTCCTGCGCGCGGCGGTGCGCGGCACCGCCGACGAGGGCCGCGAGGAGATCCGCGCCCTGGTGTCGGGCGACCCGGCCGGGCTGGAGGCCGCGCTGCGGCACGTGCGCGGGTGGGCCGCTACCTGCCGGTCGGCGCCCCGGTTCCCGCTGAAGCCGGGCCTGTTCGACCTGGTGGTGATCGACGACGCGCACGACTGCCGCATCGCCGCCGCCCTGCCGCTGCTGCACCGGGCCCGGCGCGCGGTGGTGCTCGGCGACCTGGCGCGTTCCCCGAGGCGGACGGGACCCGATGCCGCGACCGAGTCCTCCGTTCGGCGCGAGCTGGGAATGTCCGCCGACCGGCTGGAGAATCGCGCGCTGAGCTCCGGGCGGCACTCGATCCTGCACGCCGCCGAGCGCGCCACCGGCGGCGCGGTGGCGCTCGACGAGCACCACCGCTGCCACCCGCGCATCGCCGAGACCGCGCACCGGCTGACCGGCGGTCCCGAACCGGTGGTGCTCACCGATGTCCGGGGCAGACCCGCGCTGGAGCGCCCGGCCGTCGAGTGGCAGCACGTCCCGGGCCGGGCCGCGGTCCCGGAATCCGGTGGCAGCTGGCAGAACCCGGCCGAGGCCGACGTGGTGGTGCGGGTCGTCTCCGCGCTGCGCCGCGCGCTGCCGGCGGGGGCCGCGATCGGCGTGCTGACGCCGTTCCGACCGCAGGCGCGGCTGCTGGAGCGTCGGCTCGCCGGGTTCCCCCGGGTGCGCACCGGCACCCCGCGCTCCTTCGGGGGCGGCGAGTGCGACGCGGTCGTGTTCTCCCCGGTGGCCGCCCCCGGCATGGCGCCCGCCTCGGTGGCCTGGCTGGAGCGGCGGCGCGACCTGTGGCACGCGGCGGTCACCCGCGCCCGGTCGCAGTTCGTGGTGGTGGGGGACGCGGCGTTCTGGGGCAGCCGCCCCGGCATCGGCGCCGAGGTGCTCGCGGCCGTGCGCGGGGGACCGTCGGCGCCCGTGCCCGGCGAGCACCGGGAGCGGCTGCGCGAGGTGCTGCCGCCGGGGGTGTCGGTGCAGTTCGGCCAGGTGCTGCACGGGCACCGCGTGGACGCCTCGATCTCCGATGGCGGGGTCCCGTTGTCGGTGCTGCTGGACCGGGGTCCCGAGGACGGAGCGGATCCGGGCGAGCACCTGCACCGGATGCTGCGCCGCCGCGAGCTGCTGGACCCCGAGCCCGGGGTGCGCTCCGCCGTGCGGCTTCCGGTGTGGCGCCTGCACGACTTCGAGGACGTGGCCGGGGTGCTCGGCCTGCGAGCGGATCCGCGCCAGGCGCTCGCGACGGACCGGAACTGAGCGGTGCCCGCGGCGCGGACCAGTGCCTCGACGCGGCAGGTCGTCGCCCGCCTAGCCGACGGTCTTGAGCACCACCTCCAGCGGCGACCAGTCGTTCTCCGCGGTGCGGGGCGCGGCCGTGGCTGTTCCCCGGACCGGAGCAGTCGCCCACCCCGTCTCCGTCGAGGTCCTCGTCGAACCCGCACCTCCGGCGCGCGAAGCGGTCCTCGTCGATCGCGGAGTCGTACGAGACCGTCGAGTCCTCGGTGGGCTCGGCGAGGCTCCGGCCGATCCCCGTCGCCCACCCGCCGTCCCGGCCCCGGTCGCCCTCCGCGATTCGCGCAGCCCGTCGGTGCAGCCGGAACCGCCGTCCCGGGCGGCCGCGCGGACCGTCCGCCGCGCGAGGAACGGGACGAACGGTCCGTCCGCCCCGTCAGGTCAGCAGGTCGAGGGAGGCCCGGATGATCGCATCGGTGTCGAGGCCGTGGTGGCGGTGGACGTCGTCCAGGGAACCGGACTGCCCGAAGTCCGTCACGCCGAGCGTGGTGCTCGGGACCCGGTTCACCGTCGCGAGGAACGCCAGCGTGTGCGGGTGGCCGTCGCTGATCGTCACCAGCGGGGCGGCGCGGTGCGCGGGGAAGGCCTGGTCGAGGATCCAGGTCGACCCGTCCTGCCTGCCCTGCCGCGCCCGCAGCGCCCGGAACAGCAGGTCGGGGCTGGTCACGCACACCACGTCGGCGTCCACCCCGGCCTGGGCCAGGCGGTCCGCGGCGGCCAGCGACTCCGGCACCGTCACGCCCATCGCGGCGATGGTCAGCTTCGGTTCCGCCGCGCTGCGCAGCGGGTAGGCCCCGGCGACCACCTGCCGCCTGCGGCGCTCCCGCGCGGCCGGGTCCGCCGGCACCGCCGCGAGGGACTGGTCCACCGGCCGGGTCGACAGCCGCAGGTAGGCGGAGGATCCGTCCGGCTTGCCGAGCCGCGCCAGCGAGGCCAGCAGCGCCCACTCCACGTCGATCGCGAAGGCGGGCTCGTAGCTGACGCAGCCGGGCTGCTCCAGGCCGATCGACGGGGTCTTGATGGACTGGTGCGCCCCGCCCTCGGGCGCGAGGCTCACCCCGGACGGCGTCCCGACCAGGATCGACTGCCCGCCCGCGTAGAGGCCGAACGCCCACGGCTCCAGCGCCCGCTCCACGAACGGGTCGTAGAGCACGCCGATCGGCAGCAGCGGCTCGCCCCAGCGGCTCCAGGTCGCGCCGAGCTCGCCCAGCAGCCCGACCAGGTTCGTCTCCGCGATCCCCAGCTCCAGGTGCTGACCGGTGGGCTGCTCGCGCCAGTGCAGGATGGTCTCGGCGTCGTCGGCGAACCAGTCCCGGCGCTGCCGCGAGGACCAGACGCCGACCTTGTTCACCCAGCCGCCGAGGTTGGTGGTGGAGCTGACGTCCGGGCACACCGTGACCACGCGCCGCGCGGCCTCGGGGGACTGCCGGGTGAGGTCGAGCAGCACCCGGCCCAGCGCGGCCTGGGTGGTCGCGGTGCCCGCCGGGGTGCGCCCGATGTCCTGCGGCAGCGCGGGCGGCGGAGTGCTCGCCGGGGTCTCGCGGCGCAGGCGGCGGCCCGTCTCGGCGCAGCGCCGCTCGGCCGCACCGCCGGCGGGGAAGCGCTGCCACGGGTCGTCGGCCGAGGCGCCGAGCCGCGGTGCGAGCTCGGCGAACTGCTCGTGGGTGAGCAGCGAGGAGTGGTTCTGGGGGTGCCCCTCGGTCGGCAGGCCGTGGCCCTTCACGGTGTAGGCGAAGATCACCGTCGGCCGGGCGTCGTCGATCTCGGCGAACACGTCGCGCAGCGCACCGAGGTCGTGGCCACCGAGGTTGCGCACCGCCGCCAGCAGCGTCTCGTCGTCGAGCCCGGCCAGCAGTCCCGCGATGGTCTCGCGGTCCGCGCCGTCCCCGGGCAGCCGGTCGCGCAGCTGGGAGGTGTCGCAGCGCAGCAGCCGCTGGTACTCGGGGTTGGTCATCGCGTCGATGCGCTCGCGCAGCGCCGCGCCGCCGGGGCGGGCGAACAGCTCCTCCAGCAGCCTGCCGTACTTGAGCTCCAGGGTCTGCCAGCCCGCGGCGGCGAACATCCCGCGCAGTCGCCCGGCGGCGATGTTCGGCACCACCCGGTCCAGGGACTGCCGGTTGAGGTCCACGATCCACACCAGCTCGCCGAGCTCGGAGACCGCGGGGTCCAGGATCGCTTCCCACACCGCGCCCTCGTCCAGCTCCGCGTCCCCGACCAGCGAGAACTGCCGTCCGGTGCCGCCGCGCTCGGTCGTGGAGCGCACGTAGCGGCGGGCCAGCGCGCCCCAGATCGGCGCGGTGGCGCCGATGCCGACCGAACCCGTCGAGTAGTCCACCGGGTCCGGGTCCTTGGACCGGCTCGGGTAGCTCTGCAGGCCGCCGTACTCGCGCAGCGTCGGCAGGTAGCGCTCGTCGAGCTCGCCGATCAGGTAGTTGATCGCGTGCAGCACGGGGGAGGCGTGCGGCTTCACCGACACCCGGTCGTCGGGGCCGAGCTCGTGGAACCACAGCGCCGTCATGATCGAGACCATCGACGCGCAGGAGGCCTGGTGCCCGCCGACCTTGAGACCCGTCGGGTTCGGCCGGTTCCGGTTCGCCTCGTGGATGATCGCCGTGGACAGCCACAGCACGCGCCGCTCGATCTCGGCCAGCACCGCGTCCTGGTGCGTCGTGCGCTGGGTGGCGACTGCGTCGTCCGCCATCGGTCGAACTCCTCCCGGGCCGGGCGGCCGCCGGGCCGCCGCAGGGCGTGAACCTGAGAACCCCACCAACTCGGTGATCCCCGCACAAGAGGCCGAGCCGCGGGCGAGCAAGGTGCGCGGGACTTCCCGCACCCGCTCCACCGGAACTGGGCAGGTTGCCCGGTCCCGCGGGTGAACGGACCGTCCGGCCGAGCGGTTCGGACGAACGGGCCGTTCACCCCGATCAGCTCGCCGGGGCGTCGGCCTCGGCGAGGGCGAGCACCCGGTGGGCGCGGTGCACCACCGGCGGATCGATCATGCGCCCGTCCACGACGAGCACGGCGAGGCCCGCTCGCTCCGCCTCCTCGGCGGCGCGCACCACGTCGCGGGCGGCGGCGACCTCGTCCGCGGCGGGGCGCATCGCCTCGTGCACCAGCGCCACCTGGCGGGGGTGCACGCACATCCGCCCGAAGAACCCGAACCGCAGCATCGCGGCGGTGTCCGCCCGGTAGGCCTCGGGGTCGTCGAGGGTCACCAGCACCGGCGCCGGTGGCGGGGCCAGCCCGGCGGCCGCGGCGGCGGCCACGATCCGGGAGCGCGCCCAGCGCAGCGGTTCGGGATCGACCTCCGGCGCGCAGACGCCGAGCTCGACGGCCAGGTCGTACTCGCCGAGGCTCAGCGCCGCGACCCGCTCCACCCCGGCGATCTCCCGGGCCTGCCACAGGCCGGCCGCGGTCTCGACCAACCCCAGCAGCGGGACCGAGCTGCGCGCCGAGACCTCACGGACGATCTCGGGCTCCGCCTTCGGCACGACGATCCCCGCGCAGGTCCGCGCGCGCAGCGCGTCGAGGTCGGCTCCGGTGCTGCGGCCGTCGTTGTTGATCCGCACCCAGATCCGCCGCGCCCGCTCGGGGTCCTCGTCGAGCACCTCGACCAGCGCGTCGCGGGCGGCGTCCTTGCCGTCCACGTGCACGGCGTCCTCCAGGTCGGCCACCACCACGTCGGCGGTGGCCGCGGCCTTGCGCACCCGGTCCGGGCGGTCGGCGGGGCAGAACAGCCAGCTGCGCGGATTCACCATCCGATCTTCCCCTTGCCGCTGGCCAGGGACTTCGCGATGACGGTGCGCATGATGTCGCTGGTGCCCTCGCCGATGGTCATCAGGATCGAGTCGCGGTAGAGCCGTTCGATCTCGAACTCCGCCGAGTAGCCGTAACCCCCGTGCACCCGCATCGATTCCTGCGCGGCCTGCAGCGCGACCTCGGAGGAGAACAGCTTCGCCATCCCGGTCTCCAGGTCCGCGCGCTCGCCGCTGTCGAGCTTGCTCGCCGACCAGTAGGACAGCAGACGCGCGGCCTGCAGCTGGGTGGCCATCTCCGCGATCCGGATCTGGATCGCCTGGAACTCCGCGATCGGCTTGCCGAACGCCTTGCGCTGCGAGGCGTAGGCCAACGCCTCGTCGTAGGAGCGCTGCGCGATGCCGAGGCTGCGCCCGGCGATGTTGAGCCGCCCGGTCTCCAGCGCCGACAGGACCTGCTGCATCCCGCGCCCCTCGACCCCGCCGAGCAGGTTCGCCGCGGGCACCCGCACGTCCTCGAAGACGACCTCGCAGGACTCGGTTCCCTTGTAGCCGAGCTTCGGGATGTCCTTGGTGACGGTGAACCCGGGCGTGCCCGCGTCCACCAGCAGCACGCTCATGCCCTTGTGCGCCGGCGAGGCGGAGCGATCGGTCTTCACCAGCACCGGCAGCGGATCCGCGTAGCGCGCGTTGGTGATCCACATCTTGCTGCCGTTGATGACGTAGTGATCGCCGTCGCGCTCGGCGGTGGTGCGGATGCCCTGCAGGTCGGTGCCCGCGTCCGGTTCGGTCAGCGCGATGCCGGTGCGGCGGGCGCCGGTGGCCAGGTCCGGCAGGTAGGTCCGCTTCTGCTCCTCGGTGCCGTGACGGTTGATCATCCAGGTGGACACCGAGTGGCTGCCCAGGATGCCGGCCACGCCCATCCAGCCCCGGGCGATCTCCTCGAACACGAGCGTGAACGAGACGAAGTCCGCGTCCACCCCGCCGTACTCCTCGGGGATCATCAGGCCGAACAGGCCGAGCTCGGCCATCTTCGCCACGATCTCGGTGGGGTAGCGGCCCTCGTGCTCCCAGTCCTTGGCCACCGGCACGATCTCGGTGTCCACGAAGTCCCGCAGGACTTGCTGGAACTGGGCCTGGTCCTCGTTCAGCCGGAAATCCACGGCGCGTCCTCCTCGGTTCCGAATGCGCCTTCGCCCGCCAGCCGGCGGAACTCGGCGTCCTGCACGCCCAGCAGGTCCCGCAGCGCGGCCGCGGTGTGCTCACCCAGGAACGGGGCCCGCTGGTGCTCGGCGCGGGGTTCTCCCGCGCGCACCGGCGAGGCGACCTGCTTGACCTGGCCGAAGCGCGGGTGCTCGGTGGTCACGACCATGCCGCGCGCGGCGGTGTGCTCCTCGCGCAGCGCCTGCGGGACGGTGTTGATCGGCGCGCACGGCACGCCGGCGGCCTCCAGGTCCGCGAGCCACTCCGCGGTGCTGCGGCGGGCGAGCTCGTCCTCGATGAGCTTCACGCAGGCCGCCGAGTTCGCGTAGCGGTCGGCGGTGGTGGCGAAGCGCTCCTCCGCCGCCCAGGACGGGGAACCCAGCACGGTCACGAACTTCTCCCAGAACTTCTGCTTCGCGCAGCCGATCACGATCCACGAGTCGGAGGTGGGGAAGTTCTGGAAGGGCACCAGGCTCGGGTGCGCGGAGTGGTGGGTCCGCCGCGGCTCGAAGTCGGCGTTGAGGTGCCAGGTCGCCAGGTAGGTGAGCATCCCGATGGCGGTGTCGTAGAGGCTCACGTCGCAATCCGAGCCGACGCCGTCGCGGCGGGCGCCGTGGATCGCCGACAGCAGCGAGATCGCCGCCACCAGGCCGCCGGAGTAGTCCACCATGGACAGACCGGACTTGGTGGGCGGCCCGTCGGGTTCGCCGGTCACCGACATCCAGCCGGCCAGCCCCTGCAGCATGTAGTCGTAGCCGGGCTGCTTCGCGCGCGGTCCGGTCATGCCGTAACCCGACAGCGAGCAGCACACGATCCGCGGGTTGATGTGTTCCAGGTCCTCGTAGCGGATGCCCATCTTCGCGGGGACGTCGCCGCGCAGGTTCGAGTAGACCGCGTCGCTGACGGAGACCAGCTTCTCGAAGACCTCCCGGCCCGCCGGGCTGGTCAGGTCGAGCACCACGGAGCGCTTGTTGCGGTTGAACGCCTCGAAGAACAGCGAGTCGCCGTCCTCGGCGTAGGGCGGGGTGAGGCGCCCGACGTCCCCGCCGAAGCGGGGGTCCTCGATCTTGATGACCTCGGCGCCCAGGTCCGCCAGGTGCACCGACCCGAACGGCCCCGCGCCGTACTGCTCCACGGCGAGGATCCGGACGTCCTCCAGCGGCAGCCTGCTCATGCCTGACCTCCGTGCTCGTCCAGCGACAGCGGGCCGTTCTTCGCGCTGGGGAAGGAGTCGATCGCCGCCGCGTGCTCGCGCTTGTAGATCAGCACCGTGCGGTCGAAGGACAGGCACTGGTCGCCCTCGGCGTTGAGGGCGCGGGTGTGCACGTTGATCAGCCCCGCGTAAGGCTTCGACTTCGATTCCCGCTTCCCGGTGCAGATCGACTCCCCGTAGAGGGTGTCGCCGACGTAGACGGGGTGGGTGAGCTGGATGTTGGTCATCGCGAGGTTCGCCACCGCGCGCTGGCTGATGTCGCTGACGCTCTGCCCGAGCAGCATCGCGATCGTCAGGCCCGAGTTGACCAGGACCTTCCCGAACGGCGTCTTCGAGGCGTAGTGCGCGTCGAAGTGCGCGGGATGGGTGTTCATCGTGAGCAAGGTGAACCAGGTGTTGTCCGCCTCGCTGATCGTGCGCCCGAGCGGGTGCTGGTAGACGTCCCCGACGACGAAGTCCTCGAAGTAGCGCCCTTGCTGACCTCCGTGCACGGCCACCGCCGCACCTCCTGTTCCTGCCGTCTCGCCGAAGCCCGCGACCGCGGATCGGCAGAGGCGAGCCGCGGCGGGAACCTCCCGGAGTATGCGGCGGACCACAGCTGCGGCGCAATATGTCAGACAATTAGATTCGCGCCATCGGTCCGCGCTGGGCGGTGTCCCGTACCCTGGATCGGTACCGGTCGGTGGCGCGCGCGTCGCCGGGCGGGCCGGTCGACGAAGGGGCGGAAACGACGATGGCGGCCCAGCGAGACAGCGGCTCGGCGCGACTGCGGGTGCGCCCCGTGCAGGCGGCCTACCGCCAGGTCGCCGAGCAGCTGCGCACCCAGATCGTGAGCGGCGCGCTGCCGTCCGGCTCCCGGCTGCCCAGCGAGACCGAGCTCGGCTCGATGTTCGGCGTCAGCCGCAGCACCGTCCGCGAGGCGCTGCGCCAGCTCGCCAGCCAGCACCTCATCGACACCACCCGCGGCGTGACCGGGGGGAGCTTCGTCGCCTCCCCGGACGCCGGGGCGATCGCCGACAACCTCGGCGGCAGTCTCGGGCTGCTGGTCAACTCGCGGACCATGTCGGTGGATCACCTGCTGGAGGCGCGGCTGCTGCTGGAGCCCTACGCCGCCCGGCAGGCCGCCGAGCGCGCCACCCCGGAGGACCTGGAGGCGCTGGCCCGGACCGTGGGCCGCACCGGGCACCTCGACCCCGACGACGGCTTCACCGTGCACTGGGACTTCCACACCACGCTCGTGTCGATCAGCGGCAACCCGCTGCTGCACGTGATGTGCAGCCCGATCAACGCGGTGCTGCGCGGCCGGATGCACCGCGACCGGGTGGGCAGGCAGGCCTGGGAGAGCATCGACGAGGACCACGCGAAGGTCTACGAGGCGGTCGCGGGGGGCGAGGCGGAGACCGCCGAGACCCTGGTCCGCGAGCACCTGCTCGGCCTGCGTCCCCTCTACGAGCGCATGGAGGACTGACCTCCCGCTGCGTGCGCGGCCCGGCTGTTCGGGCCGTCCGGTGCCTCGCCGCCGGTGGCGGATCCGGGGCCCGTCGCGACCGGTGAGCTCGCCGCGGCTCGCTCGTTCCCCCGCAGGTGGGAGGTCTTCCGCCGGGTGGCGCGTGGGCTCTCCGGAGGATGGGTGGGCACATCCCGAGGAGAAAACGTCAGACTTTTGTCTTGATGGAACGCCGGGTGGGATTGCACACTGTGCGCACCGGATGCGCCGCGCATCCGCGGGGTCATCAATGACGAGGCCAGCAAGGAGGCGCCCATGCCTGCCATCGCGGACGTTCTCGGGGAGTTCGCCGCACGCACGACGTTGCGGGACGTCCCCGACGAGGTCCTGGACCGCGCCCGGCACCTGGCGCTCGACTCGGTCGGGGTCGCCCACGCCGCGGTGGACCAGGAGTTCGCCCGCCGCGCGAGGCAGGCCGCCGCCGCGCTCGGGCCCGGGGACCAGCCGGTGATCGGACTGCCCGACCGGCTCGCCCCGCGCGAGGCCGCGCTGCTCAACGCGGTCCTGGTGCACGGACTGGACTTCGACGACACCCACCTGCCCGCCATCACCCACGTCTCGGCCACCGCGCTGCCGGTGAGCATCGCCGCCGCCATCCAGCACGGCCGCTCCGCCGAGGACCTGCTGCTGGCCTACGTGCTGGGCATCGAGATCACCGCGCGCATCGGCACCGTGGCGCACGGCGGCTTCCACTCCGCCGGGTTCCACCCGACCGCCCTGGCCGGGGCGTTCGGCTCCGCGGTGAGCGCGGCGAAGCTGACCGGGCTGGACGGCGCGGGCATCGCCGAGGCGCAGCGGATCGTGGGCTCGATGGCCTCCGGGCTGCTGGAGTTCCTCACCGACGGGGCGTGGACGAAGCGCCTGCACCCGGGCTGGGCGGCCACCGGCGCGCTCACCGCCGCCACCTTCGCCTCCGTCGGCTGGCCCGGTCCGAAGGAGGTCTACGAGGGCCGGTACGGGCTCTACGCCACGCACCTGCGCGACGCGGAGTGGAACGCCGAGGAAGCGCTGGAAGGCCTGGGCGAGCGGTGGGAACTGCTGTCCACGGCGGTGAAGCCCTACCCGAGCTGCCACTTCACCCACGGCTTCGCCGACGCGATCCTGGAGCTCAAGCGGGCCGAGGGCTTCCGCGCCGACGAGGTCGAGCGGATCCGCTGCCTGATCCACCCCACGCCCGCGCACGCCGTCTGCGAACCGCTGGAGCGCAAGCGCACGCCGCAGGACGACTACGACGCGAAGTTCAGCCTGCCGTTCATCGCCGGGGCCTGCGTCGCCCGAGACCGGCTCACGCTGAGCGAGTTCACCGACGAGGCCCTCGCCGACGCGGAGATCCTGCGCCTGGCGCAACTCGTGGAGATCGCCGACGACCCGGAGAGCCGCTTCCCGCAGGCCTACTCCGCGGAAGTCGAGATCGAGCTGACCGGCGGCCGCCACCTGCGCCGCCGCGAGGACGTCAACCGCGGCCACACCGAACGGCCGCTCACCGAGGCCGACATCCGGGCCAAGTTCACCGACAACCTGGGCGAGAACGCCCAGGGCACGATGCGCCACGTGCTCTCGCTGGGCACCGGCGGCAGCGCCGCCGACTTCGCCGAAGCGCTCCGCGCCGACTGATCACGCGCTCCGGCGCGCCCTTCGCTCATCACGCACATCCCAGGGCGGTACCTCCATGCCTGACACCGCAGCACACTCCGCGCGCGAGGACGGGCCGGTCTCGACCGGCCGCACGCTGTCCCCGGCCCGGATCGCGGGCTCGTCCCTGCTCGGGACGCTCATCGAGATCTTCGACTTCATCATCTACTCGTTCATGGCGGCCCTGGTGTTCGGGCCGCTGTTCTTCCCCGGCGCCTCGCCGTGGATGGGCACGCTGGCCGCGCTGGCCACGCACGCCGTCGCCTTCGGGATGCGGCCGCTGGGCGCGCTGCTGTTCGGCAAGCTCGGCGACAGCAGGGGTCGGCGAGCCGCGCTGCTGACCTCGATGCTCATGATGGGCGGGGCGACCGTGGCCATCGGCCTGCTGCCGCCGTTCGCGGTGGCCGGGTTCTGGGCGCCGGTGCTGCTCGTGGCCTGCCGCCTGCTGCAGGGCCTCGCGGTCGGCGGCGAGTGGGGCGGTGCCGTGCTGGTCGCCGTGGAGCACGCCGAACCCAAGCGCAAGTCGCTCTACGGCGCGTTCGTGCAGCTGGGCACCGTGCTCGGCATCGGGCTCGCCAGCGCCGTGATCCTCGTGGTGAGCCTCTGGGTCAGCGACGAGGCGTTCCTGTCCTGGGCCTGGCGGGTGCCGTTCCTGGCCAGCGCGTTGCTGATCGCCCTGGGCCTGGTGCTGCGCCGCAGGCTCGAGGAGACCCCGGCGTTCCTCGCGGAGCTGGCCAAGCGCGAGCAGAGCCCGCGCGAGCCCCGGCCGACGGTGCGCGCGGTGTTCCGCGACAACGGTCTCGCGCTGCTGGCGGGCTCGCTGATGTGGTCGGCGCCGTGCTCCTACCTGTACGTGCTCATGACCGGGCTGGTCGCCTACACCAAGCAGTACGTGCCCGGGCTGTCGGCCACCAGCGTCCAGCTGGGACTGCTGCTCACCTCGATGCTGCTGGTGGTGCTGACGATGGTCAGCGCGTTGAACGCGGACCGCTGGGGCCGGGAGCGGCTCACCATCGGGTCCGGGGTCGTGCTGATCCTGTGGGCGTTCCCCGCGCTGTGGCTGGTGGACAGCGGCGGTTTCGGCGCGATGCTGCTGGCGATGCTGGTCGGCACGGTCTGCTACGCGGCGTTCAACGGGGCGGTGCCCTCGCTGCTGTCGGAGCTGTTCCCGGTGAACGCCCGCTACACCGGAACCGGGCTGTGCATCTCGTTCGGCACGGCGGTCGCGGGCGGCCTGCTGCCGATCGGCGCGCTGGCCCTGGTCGGCACCTTCGGCGGATCCTCGGTCCCGCTGTCGCTGACCCTGGTGCTGTGCGGGGTGATGACGGTGCTGGGCGTGGTCCTCGCCAACAGGGTTCCTCGCCACCGCTGACGCCGGACGCACGCGCGCCGACCGCCGCCGGGACTTCCCGCGGCGGTCGGCGCGCGTGCGGAGCCCGGTCGTCGGAGCGCTCGGGAGTCGCGGGCAGCGGCGTTCCGACGCCCCGTGCTCGGTGCGCTGCTGCCGGTGAGGGCGGTGCGGGATTCGCTGTGACCGTCCTCATGATTCGAGCCGCTGCCCAGTGCCCCGGCGGATCCGCGTGCGATCCTGTGCGACTGTTCGCGGACTGCGCGCGATGCGGAGCCCGAGGCGTTCGACGACACGACCGCGGCGGTCGGTGCGGCCGCGGTGATGGGTGAGAGCGAGACATGAGCATCAAGATCGGGTACAAGGCCTCCGCCGAGCAGTTCAACCCGCGCGACCTGGTGGAGTTCGCGGTGCAGGCCGAGGAGCACGGCCTCGACAGCGTGATGGTCTCCGACCACTTCCAGCCGTGGCGGCACAACCAGGGCCACGCGCCGTTCGCGATGTCCTGGATGAGCGCCGTCGGCGAGCGGACCTCGCGCATCAGGCTGGGCACCAGCGTGCTCACCCCGACGTTCCGCTACGAACCGGCCGTCGTGGCGCAGGCCTTCGGCACCCTCGGCTCGCTGTACCCGGGGCGGGTCATGCTCGGCGTCGGCACCGGTGAGGCGCTCAACGAGACCGCCGTGACCGCGCGCGAGTGGCCGGAGTTCAAGGAGCGGTTCCGCCGCTTCCGCGAGGCCATCGACCTCATCCGCACGCTGTGGTCCGAGGATCGGGTCAGCTACGAGGGCGAGTACTACCGCACCTCGAACGCCACGATCTACGACCGCCCCGAGGGTGGGGTGCCGATCTACGTCGCGGCGGGCGGGCCGATGGTCGCCAAGTACGCGGGCCGCGTCGGCGACGGGTTCATCTGCACCAGCGGCAAGGGCATGGAGCTCTACACCGACAAGCTGCTGCCCGCCGTCGAGGCCGGGGCGGAGGCCGCCGGGCGGGACGCGGCGGGCATGGAGAAGATGATCGAGATCAAGCTCTCCTACGACCCGGACCGCGAGCGCGCCCTGCAGAACACCCGGTTCTGGGCACCGTTGTCGCTGCCCGCCGAGCTCAAGCACAGCCTCGCCGACCCGGAGGAGATGGAGCGGGCGGGCAACGAGCTGCCGATCGAGCAGGTCGCCACCCGCTGGATCGTGGCCTCCGACCCGGAGGAGGTGCTCGCCGAGGTGAAGGCCTACGTCGACGCGGGCTTCGACCACCTCGTCTTCCACGCGCCGGGCTCGGACCAGGGCCGCTTCCTGCGCGAGTTCGGCGCCGACGTCGCGCCCCGGATCCGGGCCCTCTGCGGCTGATCTGACCCCGCCCCCCTCGCCGCGAGCCCCCCTCGCTACGGGCGGGAGGGGGCACCCGCGCTCCGCGGCCCGCCGCCCGATCCGCTCGGGCTGCGGGCCGCGGTGCGTTCAGCTGAGTTCGGCGGTGACGACGCGGGCCGCCTCCGCGATGAGCGCGTTGTCGTAGTCCGCGTCCGGTTCCGCGCGGTCCGACAGCACCGAGAGCACGATCGGCGCCCGGTTCGGCGGGTGGACGACGGCGATGTCGTTGCGGGTGCCGTAATCGGCCGCCCCGGACTTGTCGCCGACCCGCCACCCGTCGGGCACGCCCGCCGGGATGAGCTCCCCGGTGATGGTGTTCGCGCCCATGATGTCGGCGAGCAGCGCTCGCTGCGGCTCGGGCAGCACGTCGCCGGTCAGGTAGGTGCGGAGGTCCCCGGCCAGCGCGCGGGGCGTGCTGGTGTCGCGCGGGTCGCCCGGCGAGGTGCGGTTGAGGTCGGTCTCGGTCCGGTCGGAGCGGGTGGTGGTGTCACCCAGCCCGCGCAGCGCGGCCGTGAGCCCGGCGGGCCCGCCGATCTCGCGGAACAGCAGGTTCGCGCCGGTGTTGTCGCTGTAGCGGATCGTCGCGTCGATCACCTCGCGCAGCGTGAGCCCGTCGGCCACGTGCTTCTCGGTGACCGGGGAGTTGTCGACCAGGTCCTGCTCGGTGTAGTGGATCCGCCGCTCCAGGCCGGCCATCGAGTTGCGGCGCAGCACCTCGCCGGCGGAGAACACCTTGTGCGTGGAGGCGAAGGCGAACCGCTCGTCGGCGCGGAACGCGACTTCCCGGCCGGTGCCGGTGTCCAGCGCGTACACCCCGAGCCGGGCGTCGAACCGCCGCTCCAGCTCGGAGAGCGCCCGGTGCGTCCCGTCCTGGTCCACCGCCACCGCCTGCTGCGCCGCGGACGGTGGCGGTGGTGCGGTGCCGGGGCCCGCGCAGCCGGTCAGGGCGAGCACGGCCAAGGCACCGGCGGTGACGAGGCGGAAGCGGTGCTGGAACACGGGGGAATCCCTTCGTTCGCGGAATCGGTTCGCCCAGTCTGCGGAGGCCACCCTCATGCTGTCCAAGACAGTTCTGCGCACTTCCATGCCGGATCGGCATATGATGTGGATGTGGACTTGGTGGGCGGGGCGCGGGCGTTCGTCGCGGTGAGCGAGGTCGGCAGCTTCACCGGCGGTTCGGCGGCCGCGGGCATCCCGCAGCCGGTCGCGAGCCGCCGCATCGCCGCGCTGGAGCGGCACTGGGGAGAGCGGCTGTTCGACCGCTCCGCGCGTCGGGCGCGGCTGACGCCGTTCGGTCGCGAGCTGCTGCCCCGGGCCCGGCAGCTGGTGCGGCTGGCCGACGCGCTGGAGCAGGACGCCAGGCGCGCCCGGCTGCGCCCGCTGCTGATCGCGGTGCCCGGGCTGTGCCCGACCCGCGCGCTCGCGGAGCTGGACGCGGAGGCGCGGGCGCACGAGCTGTTCTTCGAGTTCCGTCCGGCAGCACCCGCCGAGCGCCTGGACCTGCTGCACGCCCGCGACGTGCGCGTGGCGCTGCTGGCGGTGCCGCCGGACGAGGCGAGCTGGACGGTGCCGCTCGGGGTGGCGGGGGCGGTGGACCTGCACCGGGGGCCGGTGCACCTGGACTCGCTGCGGGTGGGCCGCTCCGGTCGCGCACCGCGCCGGACGATCCGGATCCAGCCGGAGGACGACGTCCCGCACGTGCGGGACCGGCTGCTGCGGCAGCGCGACGCGGTGGGACTGCCGCCCAAGCAGGTCGTGGTCGCGGACTCGCTCAGCGGCGCGGTCGCCGAGGTGCTCGGCTCCGCCGACCTGCTGCTGTGCTCGGCGGCGCAGGCGGTGGAGTTCGGCCTGCACTGGCGCCCCCTCGCCGAACCGGTCCTGGCGCGCGGCTACGAGCTGCGCGCCGAGGTGGCTCCCGACGCGGACCGCCTCCGCGTCCCACTGCACGAGGCCCTGGCCCGCTGCCTCGGCGCGAGCTGACCGGTGGTCGCGCCGCCGGGGCGCGGGCGCCCCTCCGGAACGGGCGCCCGGCGGCGAGGGCGCACCCGGGGCCCGGCCGAGGGCCCGTCCGGAGGCGGGCGGTGGGCCCGTACTGTGACCGGGGCGAAGGGGGAGCGGTGCACGCGCAGGGACTGATCAGCGAGCTGGTCGCGGAACTCGACGACGGCGGGCTGCGCGGCTCGTTCCTGGTGCGGGACCTGCGTTCGGGCGAGGAGCTCGGCATCGACCCGGAGGTGGTGCTCCCGGTCGCTTCCCTGATCAAGGTCCCGCTGGCGGTGGCCACCGCCGAGCGGATCCGGCGCGGCGAGCTCGACGGCGCCACCGAGGTCCTGGTGCGACCCGGGCGGATCACCACCCCCGGCCCGACCGGTCTGAGCCGCTTCCGGCACCCGGCGCGGGTGGCCGTGGACGACCTGCTCTACCTGGCCGTGTCGATCAGCGACAGCGCCGCCGCCGACGCGCTGTTCGATCTCACCCCGCCCGCCGAGGTCACCGCCATGCTGCGGGAGTGGGGGCTGCGCGGCATCACCGCCCGGCACCTGATCGGCGAGCTCACCGAGACCCCCGCCGAGCGGTTCGACACCGCCGACGTGCACCTGGCGCACGCGCTCGCGATCCGCGGGGGCACCGGCGGGCGCGGGCACCCGATCCCGCAGCTCGACGTGACGCGGGCGAATTCCGGTTCGGCGCGGGACTTCGCGGACCTGCTGCAGGAGCTGTGGGTGCCGCGGCGGATCGACGCCGGGGTCGCCGCGCGGGTGCGGGAGCTGCTGGGCGCGAACCTGATCAGGCAGCGCCTCGCCCCCGATTTCAGCTCGGACGCGACCACCTGGTCGTCGAAGACGGGGACCGTGCTGAACCTGCGCCACGAGGTCGGCGTGGTGGAGCACGCCGATGGCCGGGCCTTCGCGATCGCGGCGCTCACCGAGTCCCGGGTCCCCGCGGCGTCCCAACCCGAGGCCGAGGCGCTGATGGCGCGGGTGGCCCGGGTGATGCGGGACCACCTCCGGCGCTGACCGGGCCCGGCCCGGGGCGGACCGATGCCGATCCGGTCTCCGCCGGTCCACGATCACCGCTGTCCGGCGGTGAGCGGGAGCGCCGGTCGGTTGATCAGGTCGGCAGCGCGCCGATCTCGGGCTTGTCCCCGCCGAAGACGCGGTCCAGGTCCCGCTCGGTGTAGCGGTCGCCCGCCCGCTCCAGGTGGCGGCGGCCGATCCGGGTGCGCGCGACCAGCCCGGAGCGCACCAGGTTCCCCGCCCAGATCGGCGGGACCGCCCACATCGGCGTGACCGGCAGCCCCAGGTCCACGAGGCCCCGCCTGCCGAGGAAGTAGCGCAACATGCTCAGCAGCCGCAGCCGCGAGTACGCCCCCGCCAGCGAGCCGAACCGCCCGCGGCCGAGCTCCCGCTGCCCGGCCACCAGCGCCCCGGACAGCGCCGCGCCCGCCGGTGTGACGTCGTCCTGAGCGCGCAGCACGTGGTAGTTGAACCGGTTCTGCTCCCGCTCGGTGTCGAACAGGAAGTCCTCGTCCACCCCCAGCAGCCAGCCCACGTACTTCCAGGCGTGCATCACCGCCCGCGACTCGGCGGGCGTGACCAGCCAGCCCAGCGCGCGCACGCCGAGCAGCAGGGTGCTGTTGAACAGCCCCAGCGTCGCGGCCTGGTCGGCCTGGTTGATCGGCAGGCCCCAGCGCCGCGCGTCCCACCGCCCGTTGCGCTCGAAGCGGTGGTTGATCAGCGCGTGCATGACCCGGACGTGGACGGTGAGCCGGAAGCCCTCGCCGTCGCGGCGCATCCCGCCCGGCCGGCTCACCGCCACCGCCCACTTCTTCGTCTCGCCGAGCCTGCGCATCGCGGTGTCCCCGGTGAGCCCGCCGGTGGCGACCAGCAGGTCCGGCGGCCCGCCGAAGCGGTAGCCGCCGATGAGCGACAGCTGCAGCAGCACGTCGTCGACGTTGCGCCCCATCCGCCGCACGGCGCGGGAGCCGCGCTCCAGCAGGTCGAAGTCGACCCAGTCCGGCACCCGGTCGACCCGGGCGAAGAACTCGCGCAGCGCGGGCGGCGCGTCCGGCACGGCGTCGATCCCGTGCTCCAGCGCGCGGCCGAAGGAGCTCATCGTGACCCGCTCGCCCTCGGGGCGGTCCCGGCCCATGGCGGCGACCAGCCGCGCCGCGGGCTCGTCCCGGTCGAACATCCGCCGCCCGATCCGGTCCAGCAGGGACTCGTCCAGCTCCCGCACTCCGGCGGCCACCCGCAACACCCGGCCGATCCGCTCCGAGCGCTCCGGCGCCCCGAAGAACCTGTCCGGATGCACCGCTTCCGAAGTGCGTTGCGTCACAGGTGGGGTCATGCCGACGATGCTGACACGAAGAATCATTCGCGTTCAACTCGCGTTTCCCAGGAGTCCCCGTGCCACCCCGACCTCGCCGCCCGATGCGCCGCGAACCCGCCCAGGAGCGGTCCCGCGCGATGGTCGCGCGGATCCTCGCCGCCGGACACGCCGTCCTGCTGCGGCACGGCTACGACCGGGCCAGCACCGGTCGCATCGCCGAGGCGGCGGGGGTCAGCCCCGGCTCGCTCTACCAGTACTTCCCGGACAAGCACGCGCTGCTCGGCGAGGTCATCGACCAGCACACCGACCGGCTGCGGACTCGCGTTTCGCGCGCGTTCGTCGCGAACCTCGCCGGGCGATCGGTGGTGGAGGCCGTGCGGGGCAACGTGATCGCGCTGCTGGAGGCGTTCGAGCAGAACGCCGGGCTGCTGCGGGTGATCTACGAGCAGCTGCCGCCCGCCGCCGACACCAGGCGGACCGACTTCAAGCACCGCGTCGACGAGCTCGTCACGACCGCCCTGCTGCTGCACGGCGGCGGGCGCGGTGGGCAGGCCGACGCGGTGGCCTGGGTGCTGGTGCGCACGGTGGAGAACCTGACCATCAGCTACGTGCTGGACCCGCCCGGCATCGACCGGGAGACCGCGGTCGAGGAGATCACCCGGCTGCTCACCGGTTACCTGGCGGACCGCTTCGGTCCGGGTGGCTGAGCGCCGCCTTCCCGCCCCGGCGGCCGAATCGAGCACTCGGCGCCCCCGCTGAGATTCCGCTACCCGTCCCGCGCGGCCGGTCCGAAGGCGACATCCCCTCTCCCAGGGGAGCGGCGGATTCCCGCACCGCGAACTCGGGAGGAGTCGGTTCCAGCGCGGGTCCGCGGCGGGGAGCGGGGACGCCGTGCGCGACGAGGGCGACCGCGTTCCGCTTCCACGCCGGGAACGTCCCCCGCGCGGTGCCTCTGACGATTCTCCGGAGAGCACGGGTGCCCGCGCGGAACGCTCGGCCGGGACGGCGGCGCGCCGCTCGGGATCAGGGATCCTCGCGCAGGTGTCCGCCGGCCAGGTGCAGGCGCCGGGTCGGGCGCAGCCCGGCGAGGAACCGCTCGTCGTGGCTGACCACGACGAGGCCGCCCTCGTAGGCCCGCAGCGCCGACTCCAGCTGCCCGACGCTGACCAGGTCCAGGTTGTTCGTCGGCTCGTCGAGCAGCAGCAGCTGCGGCGCGGGCTCCGCGCACAGCACGCAGGCCAGCGTCGCGCGGAGCCGCTCCCCGCCGGAGAGGTCGCCCACCGGCAGGTGGATGCGGTCGCCCTTGAACAGGAAGCGGGCCAGCACGTGCCGGGAGCGGGAGGGCGGCAGCTCCGGCGCGGCGGCCCGCAGGTTCTCCGCCACGGAGCGATCCAGGTCGAGCAGGTCCAGCCGCTGGGACAGGTGGGCGATCCGGCCGTCGAACCGGCTGATCTCACCGCGCTCCGGCGCGAGCTCCCCGCTGATCAGGTGCAGCAGCGTCGACTTCCCGGAACCGTTGTCCCCGGTGAGCGCGATCCGCTCCGGGCCTCGGATCGACAGCGCGACGCCCTCCCCGGCGAACACCTCGCGGACCCGCAGCCCTTCGCCGGTGAACAGGGTGCGCCCGGCCGGAACCCGGGTGTCGGGCAGCGCGAGCGCGAGCACGTCGTCCTCGCGCAGCGCCCGGTTCGCCTCGTCCAGCTTCTGCCGCGCTTCGTCGACGCGCTGCCCGTGCACGTCGTCCGCTCGTCCCGCCGACTCCTGCGCGCGGCGCTTGCGGGCTCCCGCGAGGATCTTCGGCAGCCCGGCGGACTCGACGTTCCGCGCGGCGTTGCCCGCCCGGCGGTCGGCCCGCTCGCGGGCCTGCTGGCGTTCCCGCTTCTCCCGCTTGAGCTCCTGCTCGGCGTTGCGGGCGTTGCGCTCGGCCACCTCCCGCTCGGCTTGCCGCGCGTGCTCGTAGGCGGTGAAGTTCCCGCCGTACCAACGGATCTCGCCGCGATCGAGCTCGGCGATGCGCTCCATCCGGTCCAGCAGCTCCCGGTCGTGGCTGACCAGCAGCAGGCAGCCCTTCCACTCCGCGAGCACCCGGTGCAGCCGCTCCCGGGCGGTCCGGTCGAGGTTGTTCGTGGGCTCGTCCAGCAGCAGCACGTCCGGCTGCTTGAGCAGCTGCGCGGCGAGGCCGATCGCGATGGCCTGCCCGCCGCTGCACGCGCGCAGCTCGCGGTCCAGCCCGACATCGCCCAGCCCGAGCCGGTCCAGCTCCGCGCGGGCGCGCTCCTCGACGTCCCAGCCGGAGCCGACGGCGGCGAAGTGCCGCTCGTCGGTGTCCCCGGCCTCGATGGCCCGCAACGCCCGCAGCGCGGGCGCGATCTCCAGCACCTCGGCGACGGTGCGATCCCCGCTCAGCGGGAGGGTCTGCGGCAGGTAGCCGACCACGCCGCGCGCGCTCGCGGTCCCCGATCGGGGGACGAGCGCACCGGCGATGAGCTTGAGCAGCGTGCTCTTGCCCGCGCCGTTGGGCGCGACGAGCCCGGTGCGCCCGGGCCCCGCGGTGAACGACAGGTCGTCGAACACGGGCGTGTCGTCCGGCCAGGAGAAGGTGAGGTGGGAACAGGTGATCAACGCATCGGCCATGAGGAGGTCTCCCGCGTCGGGCGGGCGCGCCGCGGCGGCCCGGCGAACGGACGGTGGGGTGGGTACGACGACGCGCCCTCCGAGCCGCCCGGGACCGGGCGGGGGGAGGTGCGCGGCACTCCGGGGTCACCCGGAGATGTCGTCCTCGCTCACCACGCCGACCACTCCTCGCCTCGCGGAACCGCCCTCCGGCCCCGACCGCCCAGCACCGTAACAGCCCGGGCGCGGGGAGCCGAACCGATTTTCCGGCGGCCGATCACCGCTGCTCGTGCCGAGTTGGCGCGGCCCGGATCGCGCCGCCGGATCGGCGTCGCGGCAGCGGTCCGGTCGGCACCGACCGATCAGGTGCCCGTCCCGCTCGCCGGCCGGGGACCGCTCACCCCTCGACGTCAGAGAGCGGCCGCGAGGGTGCGGGTGGTGAGGTCCTCGAAGGTGGTGGCTCGCTGGAAGGCGTCCCCGGGGAGGTCGCCGGCCACGGCGGCGCCGAGGACCGTGCGGATCTCGTCGGTGCCGTAGAAGGAGCGGACCTGGCCGAAGTACTCCACGAGCCGGTCGGCGGACCGCGACAGCACGCCCGCGCCGGAGACGGGGTCGATGAAGGCGTTGATCAGGTTCCACGAACCGTGCTCGCGCACCACGGACAGCACCAGCTCGGGGACCGTGCGGGCGGCCGTCGAGCTGGCCGCCGCGCCGGGCAGCGCGTGCACCAGGCAGCCCAGCCAGGCCTCGGCGGCGCGGGACACCAGCTCCGCGTCCCCGCCGAGGTTGTGCGCGAGGCGTTCCAGGTCGAGGCGGGCGTAGCGGTAGTAGCAGGCCGGGTCCAGAGCGACCAGCGCCGCGTCCGCCTCGGCGGGCGGTGCGCATTCGTGAGTGGAGACCGCGGGCGCCACCTCCGAAGCGGCCCTGGCGCTGAAGTCCTCGCCGCCGAACAGCGCTACGTCGACGGCCTGCCGGGGCGCGAGGACGCGCTCGGCGGCCGCTCGCTGCTCCTCCCGGGAGCGGGCGCCGGGGAGCTTGAGCTCCTCCGCGCGCGCCTCCTCGAAGCCGGCGGCGTTGGCGATGATCTTCTTGCGCCGGTCGGCGCGGTCGGCGAAGTCGTCCCAGCCGTCGAGGCAGAACCGGGCCAGTCCCTCGTCCGCGCGCGGGGCGGTGAACACGACCGACGGGGTCAGCTCCCGCGCCGACAGGCCGAGCCCGAGCTCGTAGAACGCCTCCCGCACCACGTCGGCGGTGTCCTCGGACGGTTCGTCCACGCAGGCCGCGGCGTCGATCCAGCGGCCCGCGTCGCCCACGAGGCGGCGGGTGGAGACTCCCTCGGAGGAGACGCCGAGTCCGCGCGCCGGTAGCAGCCCGCCCGCCGAGTCCCGCAGGAAGCGGCTGGACAGCGAGCCGCGCGGGACGTTGCCGAAGGTGGCCTGCGGCTGCTCCAGGGCCTCCCGGGGGAGGGGGCTCACCGGTACCGACTGGAGCAGGTGCAACTCGACGATCATGATGTGCTGTCCTCCGGGGGAGTGCTGCGAGTTCGCGGGGGGAGGGCGGTGGGCCTCATCGGCACCGCTGGCGGATCGGAATCGGTGCAGTCCGGAATGGGCGGATCAACGGGATCCGCCGACCATCCACCGGGCCGGAACTCACTGGCTCTCCTCCGGGAAGCGGGGCTCATCGGGAGAAGCGGTACCGACGACTCGGCTGGTGCGGCGAGTCGCGCTCAACCGGTTGGACCGGATGGGGGAATTTCGACGACGTTCGACGAGAATCCTCTGGCACTCCACGCTGAGTGCGTTTCGGAATGCGACCTCGTTTCGACGGTAGCAAGTCGAGACGTTCGTGCCAACGCGCCCCCGGATTCGGTTTTCGGCGCTGTGCGCAGGGAAAACGTCGACTCCGCCGCGGTCGTGCCCGAGCGGGCGTTGGGGTTTCCCGCGGCGGGAGGCGGCTCACCTGCGGGAATGCCGCGCGGTTCTCATATCGGAACAATTTGGTTCCGCAGATCCTGGATCCGGTGTGATCTGAGCCCCTCCGCCGGGCGTGCCGCGACGTCATGGTTCCCCGGTTCGGGTGCGGTGCCCGGGGTGGCGGACCCGACCAAGATTCCGTCCACTTCGGACGATCTGCGCGAGTCTCGCGGGTCGGATGCGGCGGGCGGCGGCGGGGCGACGCGGGACCGATCGTCGCCATTCCCCTTCCGCGGATCCTCCCGAATTGCCGCCGGTCGTGAAATGAGCGATCTGGTCCCGGTAGGCGACCTCGTTCTGGTTCTGGTGGAAAAAGTTCTCAATGGGCGTCTTCGTCGTTTTCGTGAAATGAGGTGGGGTGTCGGGGGCCTGAGGTGGACTCCGGCGGTCGACGACCGGCGCGGCGGCGCGGACCCGGATCGGACCGTCGCGCGCGCAGCGTTTCCGCCGAGCGGCACGGGGGTTCGGCGGTGCCGCGTCCCCTCGGAAGGCCGTGCGCGGCGCGGCCGGGCGGCGTCGCGCGCCTGTTCAGCTGGGCCGCGAGTGCGGCGGGACTCGTCCCAGGCTGCGTTCGCGCCGCGCCCTCGGCCTTGGGTGGCGGCGCCGATCTGACACCGTCGGCGGAGTTGCTGGTGATTTCCCTAGACGAGCGCCTGGGGATTTCCTTAGATGTCCTGGAAACGCAGTTCTCCTGATTGCGGAGCGTTCCGCGGCTTCTCTAGCGTGATCGCCAGATTGGTCCCGGAACGGGTTATCGCGAAATCGGGAGGCGCGCTATGCACCTAGGTGGTTCCTCGCTCCGGAACAGCGCGGCGGAGCGCGCGTGAACGCCTCCGGAGCCGCAGCGCACGCCGTCCTGTTCCCCGGTCAGGGGTCCCAGCACCGGGGCATGGGCGCGGGCCTGTTCGAGCGCTTCCCCGCGCTCACCGACCTCGCCCGGGAGGTCCTCGGTTACGACCTTCCCCTGCTGTGCCAGCAGGATCCGGACGGGCGGCTCGACGACACCCGCTACGCGCAGCCCGCGCTCTACGTGGTCAACGCGCTGTCCTACCTGGACTCGGTGGCCGCCGGAGAGCCCGAGGGGGAGTTCCTGCTCGGGCACAGCCTCGGTGAGTACAACGCCCTGCACGCGGCGGGCGTCTTCGACTTCGAGACCGGCCTGAAGCTGGTGGCCAAGCGCGGCGAGCTGATGTCGCGGGCCGGGGGCGGCGGGATGCTGGCGGTGCTCGGCCTCGGCCACGACGAGCTGCGCGGGCTGCTCGCCGAGCACGAACTGTCCGAACTGGACCTCGCGAACATCAACACCGATGCGCAGCTGGTCCTCTCCGGCGACCGCGCGCAGCTCGACCGCGCCCGGCGGGAGCTGGAGCTGCGGCGGGTGCGCTGCGCTCCGCTGAAGGTCTCCGGTGCCTTCCACTCCCGGTGGATGGCCCCGGCCCGCGACGAGTTCGCCGCGTTCCTCCGGGGATTCCGCTTCGAGCCGCCCCGGGCCACCGTGATCGCGAACCTGACCGCGCTGCCCCACGCCGAGAACGACCTCGCCGCGACGCTGGCCGAGCAGATCACCGAGCCGGTGCGCTGGCTCGACAGCGTCCGCTACCTGCTGCGGCGCACCACCCCGGAGCGCTGTCGCGAAGCGGGCGGCAGCGGAGTGCTCACCCGGATGCTCGGGCAGATCGCCGCGACGCCCCCGGCCGAGCGGACGCGCCCCCGGGTGTTCGGCATCGCGCACGCGGGCGGCGACGAGCGCGCCTACGCGGGGCTCGCCGAGCAGGCCCCCGACCTGGACGTGGTGGTGCTGGAGCGACCCGGGCGCGGCACCCGCAGCGGCGAACCGTTGCTGTCGGATCCGGTGGCGATCGTCGAGGACCTGCTCGCGCGGCTGCGGGACCGGCTCGACGACGCCACGCCCTACGCGCTCTACGGGCACAGCCTCGGCGCCCGGCTCGCCTTCCTGCTCTGCCACCGGATCCGGCAGGAGGGGCTGCCCGCCCCGGCGCACCTGCTCGTCTCCGGTGAGAGCGGGCCCGCGCTGCCCAGCCGCGAGCGCGACACCTGGCGGCTCCCCGGCGCGGAGTTCTGGGAGCGCCTGGAGCGGCTCGGCGGGCTGCCCGCGGAACTGCGCGAGCACGAGGACCTGATGGCCTTCTACGAGCGCGTCCTGCGCGCCGACTTCACCGCACTCGCCGCCTTCACCCACCCCGACCTGCCGCCGCTGGACCTCCCCATCACCGCCATCACCGGCGAGGACGAGTGGTTCACCCGCGCCGACGTGGAGGCCTGGCAGCAGGAGAGCACCCGGCCGCTGCGCACCCACCGGTTCCCCGGCGACCACTTCTTCATCCGCCAGCAGTGGCCGGCGCTGGGCCGCATCGCCCGGTGCGCGCTCGCGACCACCTGAGACCGCCCGCCCGACGATCCCGAGGCAGAGGAACCGCCATGAAGCAGGAACTGCAGGACTACCTCGAAGAGCGATTCATGTTCGAGTTCGACGCCGAGATCACCGAGGACACCGACCTGTTCAAGGCCGGGATCCTCGACTCCTTCGGCTACATCGCGCTGATGACGCACCTGGAGCAGGAGTACGGGGTGCGGTTCGGCGAGGACGAGCTGCTGGGCAACGTGATGGTCTCGCTGGCGGGCATCGCGGAGTTCGTCGACGGCGCCCGCGAGCGGGCGCTCGAAGGCCGGTGACCCCATGTGCGGCATCGCGGGCTTCTACGGCGGCGCGGGCGACCCCGCGGGCGCACCGGAGCTGGTGCGGGACATGCTCGCGCAGATCGAGCACCGCGGTCCGGACGAGGCGGGCTGCTACCTCGACGACCGAGTCGCCATGGGGACCGCGCGGCTCAGCATCATCGACCTCGCCAGCGGGCAGCAGCCCGTCGGCGGCGAGGACGAGCGCTTCTGGCTCTGCTACAACGGCGAGCTCTACAACTACCGCGAGCTGCGGGCCGAGCTCGTCGCGCGCGGGGCGCGGTTCCGCACCGAGTCGGACACGGAGGTGGTGCTGCGCGCCTGGGAGGAGTGGGGACCGGAATGCCTGCCGAGGTTCAACGGGGCGTTCGCGTTCGCCGTCCACGACTCGGTCACCGGTGAGCTGCACCTCGTGCGGGATCGCTTCGGCAAGCGTCCGCTGTTCGTGGCCCGGCACGAGGGCACCTGGCTGTTCGCCTCGGAGATGAAGGCGTTCCTGGCCTACCCCGGGTTCCGCTTCGAGTTCGACCCCGCCGAGCTCTCCTCGATCTTCGCGACCTGGACGCCGCTGCCCGGCCAGAGCGGGTACTGGGGGATCGAGCAGGTCCCGATGGGGGAGTACCTGGCGCTGCGCGGCGAGCGGGTGCGACGCGGGCGGTGGGCGCCGCTGGACCTCACCCCCGGGCCCGCCCCCGACTCCGAGGAGGAGGCCGTGGAGCAGGTCCGCGCGGAGCTGGAGCGGGCGGTGGACGTGCGGCTGCGCAGCGACGTGGAGGTCGGGGTGTACGCCTCCGGCGGCCTGGACTCCTCGATCATCGCGCACCTCGCGGCGCGGCGCGCCGACCGTCCGCTGCGGACGTTCTCCGTCGAGTTCGAGGACGCCGAGTTCGACGAGTCCGCTGAGCAGGAGGAGCTCGCCGCGCACCTGGGCACCCGGCACTCGACGGTGCGGGTCTCCGACGCGGACGTCGCCGATGCCTTCCCCGAGGCCGTGCGCCACGCCGAGGTGCCCGCGTTCCGCACCGCCTTCGTGCCGATGCACCTGCTGGCCCGCCGGGTCCGGCAGGACGGGATCAAGGTGGTGCTCAGCGGGGAGGGCGCGGACGAGGCCTTCCTCGGTTACGGGATCTTCAAGGACACCCGGCTGCTGTCGGAGTGGCACGAGCTCGACGACCGGACCCGCCGCGAGCGGATGGGCCGCCTCCACCCCTACCTGGCGCACTTCAGCGGCGCCGACGAGCAGCGCCGGATGCTGGGGGTCTACCAGCAGTTCGCCACCGAGCAGCGGCCCGGTCTGTTCTCGCACCAGATGCGGTTCCAGAACGGTCGCTTCGCCGCCCGGCTGCTCGCCGAACCCGGGGATCCGCTCGGGGCGATCGAGCGGCTGGTGGCCGAGGAACCGGGCTACGCCGCGCTCAGCCCGGTGCGCAAGGCGCAGTGGCTGGAGTTCCGCACCCTGCTGGCCGGGTACCTGCTGTCCACCCAGGGCGAGCGGATGGCGCTGGCGCACGGCGTGGAGAACCGGTGCCCGTTCCTGGATCCCGCCGTGGTGCGGCGCGCGGCCGCGCTCAACGGCCGCTTCGGCGACCCCTACGACGAGAAGCACCTGCTCAAGCGCGCCTACGCGGACGTGCTGCCGGAGCGGATCGTGCGGAAGGGCAAGTTCCCCTACCGGGCCCCGGATTCCGCGGTGTTCGTCAGGTCCCGCCCGGACTACCGGGACCTGCTGCTGGACCAGGACACCCTGGAGGAGATCCCGGTGCTGGACGCGCGATTCGCGCGCCGCTTCGTGAACCGGATCTTCGACACCCCGCCGGAGCGCACCGGCACCAAGGAGAACCAGGCGTTCGTGCTGCTGGCCTCGACGGTCTGGCTGCACCACTGGTACGTGCGCGGCCGAGGCCGCCGCCGCGATCCGCTCGCGGTCCCGCTGCGCGTCGTGGACCGCCGCCGCAGCGCGGTGCCCGCCTGAGCGCGAGCGCACCGACAGCACGCAGCACCCGGCCGCGGAGGCCGGGTGGGACAGCGCCCGGGGGCGGGTGCCGGAGAGGGAGAAGATCTGACATGGACCACCCGGCCGGTGACCAGGACGTCGCCATCATCGGGACCTCGCTGCGGCTGCCCGGCTCGCGCACGATGGACGAGTTCTGGGGACATCTGGCTGCGGGCCGCTCCCTGATCAGCGAGGTGCCGGCGCGGCGGTGGCGCAAGGAGGACCACCTCGGCGACCCGCGCCGCGAGGTGAACAGGACCAACTGCGCCTGGGGCGGCTTCGTCGACGACGTGGACTGCTTCGACGCCGAGTTCTTCCAGGTCTCCCCGCGCGAGGCGCGCGCGATGGACCCGCAGCAGCGGATGGCGATGGAGCTGAGCTGGCACGCGCTGGAGGACGCCGGGTACCGGGCCGACCGGCTCGCGGGCACCGCCACCGGGGTGTTCCTGGGCGTCTGCCACTGGGACTACGCCGAACTCGTGGAGCAGGAGGTCGCCGAGGTCGACGCCTACTACCCGACCGGCTCCGCCTACGCGATCATCGCCAACCGGGTCTCGCACCACTTCGACTTCCGCGGTCCGAGCGTCGTCAACGACACGGCCTGCTCCAGTTCGCTCATCGCGGTGCAGCAGGCCGTGCAGGCGCTGCTGAACGGCGACTGCGAGCACGCCCTGGCGGGCGGGGTGAACCTGACCTGGTCGGTGCGGCACTTCATCGCCTTCGCCAAGGCCGGGATGCTCTCGCCGGACGGTCTGTGCCGCGCGTTCGACGCGGGCGCCAACGGGTACGTGCGCGGCGAGGGCGGCGGGGTGGTCCTGCTCAAGCGGGCCGCCGACGCCCGCCGCGACGGCGATCCGGTGCACGCGGTGATCAAGGGCGTCGGCAGCAACCACGGCGGGCGCACCAGCTCGCTCACCGTCACCAACCCGGACGCGCAGGCCGCGCTGATCGCCGGGGTGTACCGGCGGGCGGGGATCGATCCGCGCACCGTGACCTACGTGGAGGCGCACGGCCCGGGGACCCCGGTGGGCGATCCGATCGAGATCTCCGGGCTGAAGAAGGCCTTCGCCGCGCTGGAAGCCGAGCGCGCGTCCGACGCGGACGACCGGGAGCACCGCTGCGGCGTCGGCTCGGTGAAGACCAACATCGGGCATCTCGAAGGAGCCGCCGGGATCGCCGGGTTGCTCAAGGTGGTGCTGGCGATGCGGCACCGGCGGCTGCCCCGCACCGTGAACTTCGAGCGGCTCAACCCGCTGATCAAGCTCGCGAGCAGCCCGCTGCACGTGGTCGACGAGCTCGCCGAGTGGGACGCGCCCGGTCCGCTGCGGGCCGGGGTGAGCTCCTTCGGCTTCGGCGGCACCAACGCCCACGTGCTGCTGGAGTCCGCCGAGCCCGAGACGACCGAACCCGCCCCGGTCGAGCACGACGGGTGGTGGCTGCCGGTCTCCGCGCGCGACGAGGAGCGGTTGCGGGAGCAGTGCGCCGCGCTCGCCGCCTGGGCGCGGTCGCGGATCGAACGCGACGAGCCGCCGGCGCTGGTCGACGTCGCCCGCACCCTGCGCGAGGGCAGGACGCCGATGCGCGAGCGCGTCGCGTTCCGCGCCGAGGACGTCGACGGCTGGCTGGCGCAGCTGGACGCGGTGGCCGGTGGGGCGGAGCCCCCCGCCGGCGTGCTGCGCGGCAGCGCCGGGGGCGGTGCGCCGGACGGGCTCGACGTCGACGACCTCACCGAGCTCGGCGCGCGCTGGCTGGAGCGGGGTCGGCACGAGAAGTTCGCGACCGCCTGGGTGAGCGGTCTCCCGGTGGACTGGGCGGACTGGCCCGCGCGGGGGCGGCGGCTGCACCTGCCCGGGACCTCCTTCGCTCGCACCCCGCACTGGTTCACCCCGACCGCGCCCTCGCACCTCGCTCCCGCCGCCCCGGCCGAAACCCCGGTGCTGGGCGAGGCGCGGGCCGCGGAGGGGGCCTGGGAGTTCCCGGTGCGCTTCGACGCGACGCAGGGCTTCGTGCGCGACCACGTGGTCGGCGGTTCCCGGCTCGTGCCGGGCGTGGCGGTGCTCGACCTCGTGCGCACCGCCGCCGGGCAGGACGCCGTCGCCGACGGCCGCGCGCCCCGGCTGCGGCACGCGGTGTGGATCCGTCCCCTGGAGGTGGGCGCCGACGGGCTGTCCGCCCGGCTGCGGCTGGTCCCCGGCGGTGACGGCTACGACTACGCGCTGCTCGACGCGGCCGGGGCGCCCTGCGCCAGCGGCCGGATCGATTACGGTTCGCCCGAATCCGAATCCGAATCCGTTGACCTGGACGGGTTGCGCGCGAGGTACCCGCACCGATTGGACGCCGAGGGCGGTTACGCGGCGCTGCGGGCCAGCGGCATCGAGCACGGCCCCGCGATGCGCGCGCTGACCGGCGTGCGCACCGGGCCGGACGGCGTGCTCGCCGAGCTGGCCCTGCCCGCCGCCGCCGAGCCCGGAGCCGGACTGCACCCGGCCGTGCTGGACAGCGCGCTGCTCGCGGCGCTGGCGCTCGGCGATCCGGACGGGGGCTGGCGGACGCCGCCCACCCCGGCGGTGCCGTTCGCGCTCGACGAGCTCACCGCGCACGGCCCGACCACCTCGACGATGCACGCCCGGCTGCGCGCCGCCGGGCGCGGCAAGGTCGACGTGGACCTGTTCGACGAGCGGGGGCGGCTGTGCGCGCACCTCGGGGGTTACACCGCTCGCCCCCTCGGCGGCGCGGCGGCGGACCCGGACGGAGAGCTGCTGGAGGTGACGGGGGACTGGGTCGAGGCTCCGGCCGCGCCGGAGGGACCTGGCGTGCCGGTGACCGTGCTCAACGCGGTGCTGGAGGAGGACCTGGTGCCCGCCACCGCCGCCCGCCTCGGGATGGAGGTGCGGGCGCTGCCGGTGTCCGGCCGGGCCGACGAGGCCACCGAGATGCGCACCGCCTTCGAGTCCTGCTACGAGCTGGTGCAGCGGATGCGCGGCCGGGGCCGGGTGCTGGTGGTCGCGCCGGGCGCGCCGGACTCGCCGGTGTTCGGCCCGCTGGCGGCCCTGTTCAAGAGCGCGGCCCTGGAGAACCCCGCGTTCCGGGGCTCGGTGGTGCTCGTGGAGGACGCGGATCCGCGCGACGCGGCGGGGTTCGAGCGGCTCGTGCGCGCCGAGTCGGGTTGCGCCGACCCGGAGGTCGCCCACCGCGCCGACGGGAGGCGGCTGCGCCACGACACCGCCGAGCTGGGCCCCGGAGGCTCGGCCGCCGAGCAGGGGGAGAGCCTGCTGCGCACCGGCGGGGTGTACTGGATCACCGGCGGGGCCGGGGGGATCGGACGGTTGCTCGCCGAGCACCTGTGCACCCGCTACGGGGCGACCGTGGTCCTCGGCGGCCGCTCCGAGCACAGCCCGGCCGTCGCCGCGCTCGCCGCGCGGGTGCCGCGCGGGCGGGTGCGCTACCTGCGGGCCGACGTCACCGATCCCGATTCGGTGCGTGCCGCGGTGGCCGCCGTGCGCGCCGAACACGGCGCGCTGCACGGGATCTTCCACGCGGCCGGGGTGCTCGACGACGGCTACTTGACGGCGAAGCCGCTGGCGGGCACGGCCGCCGTGCTCGCGCCGAAGGTGGCGGGCACCGCGCACCTCGACGCCGCCACCCGGGACGCCGGGCTGGACTTCCTGCTGCTGTTCGGCTCGGTGGCGGGCGCGTTCGGCAACGCGGCGCAGGCCGATTACGCGGCCGCGAACGCGCACCTGGACGCCTTCGCCGCGCGGCGGCAGGCCGCGGGGGCGCTCACCCGGGTCGTCGACTGGCCGCTGTGGGCCGAGGGCGGGATGCGGATGGACGCCTCGACGCTGGCCTACCTGCGCAAGCGCACCGGCACCGTCCCGCTGCCCAGCGAGGTCGGGCTGGACGCGATCGAGCGCTCGCTGCGCACCGGTGCGCCGGTGCGGCGGGTGGTGCTGTTCGGCGAGGTGCCGAAGCTGCGGGTCCACGCGGGCCTGGACCGGCCCGCGCCCACCCCGGCCCCGGCCGGTCCCGCCGCGCGGGGGGAGCTCGACGAGGCGGAGCTGACCGCGCGCACCCAGGACTTCCTGCGGGAGGCCTTCGCGCGGGTCACCGGGCAGGACGCGGACGACGTGCTGGTCGACGAGAAGCTGGAGCACTACGGCATCGACTCCATCGCGATCGTCGATCTCACCAGCGCGCTGGAGGACTCCTTCGGCTCGTTGCCGAAGACCTTGTTCTTCGAGCACGTGGACCTGCGCGGCGTGGCGCAGCACTTCCTCGCCGAGCACCGGCCCCGGCTGCTGGAGCTGCTGGCACCGCGGGAGTCCACATCGGACACCGTTGTCGCCCCTGGGCCCGCGCCGGCCGATCCCGCCGCGCCGGCCGAACCCGTCCCGGAAAGCCGCGCCACCACGGCCCCCGCCTCGACCACCCCGCGCCCCGTCGAGCCCCGCACCGACCCGGGGCGCCACGACATCGCCGTGATCGGCATGGCCGGGCGCTACCCGGGAGCCGAGACCCTGGAGGAGTTCTGGGAGCTGCTCAGCGAGGGCCGGCACAGCTTCGAGACCGTGCCCAGCTCCCGCTGGCGGCAATCCGACCTCTACTTCGACGAGCGCGACGTGCCCGGCAAGACCGTGGTGCGCACCGGCACCTTCCTGCGCGACGTGGACGCCTTCGACCCGCGCTACTTCACCATCTCCCAGCGCGACGCCGAGCTGATGTCCCCGGAGGTGCGGCTGTTCCTGCAAGCGGGCGTCACCGCGCTGGAGGACGCCGGGTACTCGCGGGAGACGCTGCGCCGCCGCTACGACGGGGACGTGGGCGTGCTCGTCGGCTCGATGAACAACAGCTACTCGCTCTACGGCTTCCAGAACATGCTCCAGCGGGGCACCGCGACCTCCGGCAGCGAGGTCGGCGTGCTGGCCAACATGCTGTCCTACCACTACGGCTTCACCGGGCCCTCGGTCTTCGTGGACACCATGTGCGCCTCGTCCTCGGCCTGCGTCCACCAGGCGGTGCGGCTGCTGCGCGAGGGCGAGACCCGGATGGCCGTGGTCGGCGGCATCAACCTGATGCTGCATCCGTACGACCTGATCTCCACCTCGCAGGCCCACTTCACCAGCAAGTCCGCCGACGTGGTGCGCAGCTACGGCCAGGGCGCGGACGGCACGATCCTCGGCGAGGGCGTCGGAGCGGTGGTGCTGAAGCCGCTCGCGGAGGCGGTGGCCGACGGCGACCACGTGCACGGCGTGATCAAGGGCAGCGGGCTGACGAACGCGGGCGTGCGCAACGGGTTCACCGTCCCCAGCCCCCGGCAGCAGGCCCGCGCCATCGAGCGGGCGCTGGACGACGCCGCCGTGGACGCCCGCACCATCAGCTACCTGGAGGGCCACGGCTCGGCGACCGCGCTCGGCGACCCGATCGAGATCAAGGGGGCGAGCCTCGCGTTCGGCAGGCACACCGGCGATCGCGGGTTCTGCGCGCTGGGCTCGGTGAAGTCGAACGTGGCGCACCTGCTGTCGGGTTCCGGGCTGGTCGGGCTGACGAAGGTGCTGCTGCAGCTGAGGCACCGCACGCTGGCGCCCTCGCCGCACTCCGAGGAGCTCAGCCCCGCCATCGACTTCGAGCAGACCCCGTTCACCGTGCAGCGGGAGCGGGCGGAGTGGCGGCGGCCGGTGCTCGACGGGGCCGAGGTGCCGCGCCGGGCCGGGGTGACCTCGATCGGCGCGGGCGGCGCCAACGTCCACCTCGTCGTCGAGGAGCACGACGCGGCGGTGGTCTCCGCTCCGGAGAGCGGGCGGCCGCAGGTGCTCGCGATCTCCGCGATGACCCCCCGGGTGCTGCGGACCGTGCTGCGCGATCTGCGCGAGCACGTGCGCGCGCACCGGCCGGGCCTGGACGCGCTCGCGCACGCCCTGCAAACCGGGAAGAACGAACTTCCCTGCCGGCTCGCCTTCGTCGCCACCGACGCGGACGACGCGCTCGCGAGGCTCACCGAGCTGTCCGAGGTGGACTGGACGGCGGATCCCGCGGTGCCCGGCGGAGCGCACTTCACCGCCAGCACGCTGCGCCGTCGCCGCGGCTCCGATCCGGAGTCCGCGGCGCGGGCGCTGGCCGAGCGGGATCTCCCCGGGATCGCCGGGCACTGGGCGGCCGGGGCCGAGGTCGACTGGGACCGGTTGTGGCCCTCGGGCGCGCGCCCGGCGAAGCACGCGCTGCCGGCCTACCCGTTCGAGAAGGTCCGCTGCTGGTACCCGGAGTTCGACGACGCGCCGAGCGTGCTGCGCCCGCTGGCCTTCACCCGCCGCGCGCATCCCTGGGTCGGGACGAACCGCTCCGACCTGCGCGGAGTCCGCTACGCGCTGGTGCTGCGCGGGGACGAGCTGCTGGACTACGAGCACACCGCGGGCCGCAGGCGGCGGTACGCCACGCTGGCGCTGCTCGACGGCGCGCTGGCCTTCGCCCGGCTCGCCGGGCTCGGCGACGGGCCGCTGCGCGTCCGCGACGCCGAGTGGGCCGCGCTGCCCGCGCCCGACGACGAGCCGGTGGAGCTGGAGTGGCGGCTCGGGACCGGTCCGGACGGAGCGCACCACGTCGCGCTGCACCACCCGGACGGCACCGTCCGCTTCACCGCGATCGTCGAGAGCGGTCCGGGCCCCCGGGTGCCCGGCGCCCGGGTGGACCTGCCGCCGGAGCTGGACGAGGCGGGCTTCTACGCCGCGCTCGCCGAGTCCGGCATCGACCCCCGGCCCTACGCGCGCGGCGTGCGCGGCGTGGCGGCGCTCGACGCCGGCGGGCTGCTGGTCCGGGTCGCGGAACCGGCGATGTGCCAGGATCCGCACAAGCAGCGGGTGCACCTGCCCGCGTGGGTGCTCACCGGGTTGCTGCAAGGGGTGCAGCACGCCACCGGGCAGCCCGACGCCACCGTCCTCCGGGTCGGTGCCGTGCACGGGGAGGGCCTGGAGCGGACCCGCGCGCTGCTGCTGACCCGAACCGGACCTGGCGAGTTCCGGGTGGACCTGCTCGACGAGCGGGGCGATGGTCTCGGGCGGATCGAGCGCGCCGAGTTCGGCACCGGTCCGCTGCCCGGCGCGCTGCGCGCCGCCCCCGGCGCGGTCCCGGCCGAGGTGGCCGCGGCTCCGCCGAGCGCCACCGCCGAGCCCGCACCGGAACCCGCCGGGGGCGACGGGCTCGTCGACGCGCTGCGGCAGGTCGTGGCCGACCTGCTCAAGTTCGACCTCGCCGACATCGACGCGGACACCCACTTCCACGCCTACGGCTTCGAATCCATCGCGCTGGCGACGCTGTCCACCGAGGTGGGAGCCCTGTTCGGCGTGCGGTTGAGCCCGGCGGTGTTCTTCGAGTGCCCGAACGTCCGCACCCTCGCCGAGCACCTGGCGGGGGAGCACGGGGTCACCGCCGCCCCGGCGCCCGCTCCGCTGCCCGGACCCGCGCTCACCACCCCCCGGACCGAGCCCGAGCCCGCCGCCGACGACGCGGTGGCCGTCGTCGGCGCCGCCGGGAGGTTCCCCGGCGCGGCCGACCTCGACGAGTTGTGGCAGCGCCTCAGCGAGGGCGCGGACCTGATCACCCCGTACCCGGGTGACCGCTTCGACTCCCGCTACGCCGGGACCGTCGCGGCCACCGACTTCCCCAAGTTCGCCGGGCAGCTCGACGGCGTGGACCGCTTCGACGCGGACTTCTTCAGCATCTCCCGGCTGGAGGCCGAGCTGATGGATCCGCAGCAGCGGCTCGCGCTGGAGGTGGTGTGGGCGGCGCTGGAGGACGGCGGCTACTCCCCGGCCCGGCTGCCGGAGAGCACCGGGGTGTTCTTCGGCGTCTCCGGCAACGACTACCACCACCTGCTCAACGCCAGCGGTGTCGCGCCCGACGGCTACACCGCCACCGGAAACGCGCACTCGGTGCTGGCGAACCGGATCTCCTTCGTGCTCGACGTGCGCGGTCCGAGCGAACCCGTGGACACCGCCTGCTCCAGCTCGCTGATCGCGCTGCACCGGGCCGCCGAGAGCGTCCGCTCCGGCCGGTGCGCGATGGCGCTGGCGGGCGGGGTGAACCTGCTGCTGAGCGTGGACACCTTCGCGGCGGCCCAGCAGTCCGGGATGCTCAGCCCGGACGGGCGGTGCAAGACCTTCGCCGAGGGAGCCGACGGCTACGTGCGGTCCGAGGGCGTCGCGGCGGTGCTGCTCAAACCGCTCGCGGCGGCCCGCCGGGACGGCGATGCCATCTGGGGCGTGCTGCGCGGCAGCGCCGAGAACCACGGCGGTCGCGCCGGATCGCTCACCGCGCCCAACGGCCGGGCGCAGGCCGCGCTGGTCCGGGAGGCGATGCGCGGAGTCGAACCGGGCAGCGTCGGCTACGTCGAGGCGCACGGCACCGGCACCGCACTCGGCGACCCGGTTGAGGTCAACGCCCTGGCCGCGGCCTACCGGGAGCTCGGCGGTCCCGGGGCGGACGGCAGGCCGTGGGCGCTCGGCTCGGTGAAGACGAACATCGGGCACGCGGAATCGGCGGCGGGCCTGGCCGGGGTGCTCAAGGTGCTGCTGGCGATGCGGCACCGCGCGCTGCCGCCGACGCTGCACTGCGAGCGGCTCAACCCGCACCTGCCCTCCGGCGAGGAGTTCGAGGTGGTGCGCGAGGCGCGCCGCTGGGAGCCCCGCACCGACGCCACCGGGCGGGCCTGGCCGCTGCGCGCCGGGGTGAGCAGCTTCGGCTTCGGCGGCGCCAACGCGCACGTGGTGCTGGAGGAGCCGCCGCCGCCCGCACCGGCCGCCGCCCCCGCCGGGCCGCAGGCGGTGGTGCTCTCCGCGCGCGACGACGAGCGGCTGCGCGAACTCGCGCGCCGGTGGCGAGACCTGCTGTCCGGGTCGGAGGCCCCGGCGCTGGCCGAGGCCGCCCGCACCGCGCAGCTCGGCCGGGAGGCGATGGAGCGGCGGCTCGGCGTGGTCGCCGGCTCCGCGGCCGAGGTCGTCGCCGCCTTGGACCGCTACCTCGCCGGGGACGCGGCGGCCGTGCACCTCGGCGGGGTGCCGCGTTCCCGGGGGACCGGGGTGCGGCGCGACGCCGGGCAGGACCCGGAGGTGGCCCGCGCGCTGCGCGACCGGCGGCTGGACGAGGTGGTCGCGCGCTGGTGCGACGGAGCCCGGGTGGACTGGGCCGCGCTGCACCCGGCCGGGCTGCGGACCGTCCCGGTGCCGCGACACCCGTTCGCCCGCGAGCGGTACTGGGTCCCGGAGAGCCGCGCCGCGGCGCCCGTCGCCGCCCCGCCGCCGGAACCCGACTTCGACCCCGGCGCCTACGCGGCCCTGCTGGACGCGGTCCTCGACGACCGCCTCGGCCCGGACGCCCTCAGCGATGCCTGACCGCCCGCGGTGGACCGCCGCCCCGCGCCCTGGAACGGAGCTCAACGTGAGTCGACAGATCCTTCGCCTGCCGGTGTGGCGCGACGAGCCGGTGCGCCCGGCCACCGCGCCCGGCGACGCCCGGCGGCTCGTGGTGCTCTGCGACGCGCCGGAGGAGGCGGTCGCCGCGCTGCGCGCCCGGATCCCCGGGGTCTCGATCGCGCGGGTCGAATCCCGCGACGACCGCCCCGCCGCGGCCTACGAGCACGCCGCGATCCGCCTGCTCGGCGAGCTCCAGCGGCTGCTGGCGGATCCGGGTGCGGCGAGCTGGGTGCAGGTCGTGTGCCCGTCGGGCACCGCGCCCGGCTACGCGGGCCTGCTCGGTGCGCTGCGCACCGCTGAGCTGGAGGACCCGGCGCTGCGCGGCCGATTGATCGAGTTCGACCGCGTCCCGGGAGGCGAGCGGCTGGCCGAGCTGCTGGACGCCGAGTTCGGCGGCCCCGACCCGCACGTGCGCTACACCGGCGGCGTCCGGCAGGTGCGGGACCGGGAACCCGCCGCGCGCCCGGACGCGGCACCGCTGTGGCGACCCGGCGGGGTCTACCTGATCACCGGCGGGGCGGGCGGCATCGGCGCGCTGCTCGCCGCCGACGCCGCCCGGCACGCCCCGGACGCGCACCTGGTGCTGTGCGGGCGCGCGGCGGAGCGGGACGTTCCGCACGGCGAGTACCGCCAGCTGGACGTGACCGACCGGGCGGCGGTGGCGGAGCTCGTCGCGGACGTGGTCCGCACCCGTGGCCGCCTGGACGGCGTGCTGCACGCCGCCGGGATCACCGAGGACGACTACCTGGTCCGCACCTCGTTCCAGTCCGCGCGGCGCGTGCTGGCGCCGAAGGTCGCCGGGCTCGCGCACCTCGACCTCGCCACCCGCGACCTGCCGCTGGAGTTCTTCCTGGCGTTCTCCTCGGCGGCGGGCTCGCTGGGAAACGCGGGGCAGGCCGGGTACGCCGCCGCGAACGGGTTCCTGGACGCGCACCTGGCCCACCGCGCCGAGCTGGTCGCCGCCGGGCAGCGGCACGGCCGCAGCGCCGCGATCGGCTGGCCGCTGTGGCGCGAGGGCGGGATGACCGCGGACCGGGAAGCGATCCCGGAACTCACCGCCCGGTTCGGGCACCCGCTGCCGACCGCCACCGCGTTGCGCGCCCTGCGCGAGGCGCTGGCGCTCGGCGCACCTCAGCTGCTGGTCGTGGACGAGGAGGGCGATGTGGAGACCGACCGCGCCGAGGACCTGGCGACCCGGGTGCTGCCAGCGCTCAAGGAGCTCGTCGCCGCCGAGCTGCGGCTCGACGCCGTCCGGCTGGACGCCGACGCGCCGCTGGACTCCGCCGGCATCGACTCGCTCGCCGTGACCCGGCTCAACCGCCGCTTCGCGACCTGGTTCGGCGCCCTGCCGAAGACGCTGCTCTACCAGCACCCGACCCTGCGGCAGCTCGCCGCGCACCTGGCCGAGCGCCACCCCGAGGGCTGCCGCCGGTGGCTGGGCGAGTCCCCGGTGGCGGAACCCGCCCGGACCGCGCCCGCCGCGGAGCGCTCCGCCGCCGGCGGAGCAGCACCCAGGCCCGGCGAGCCCATCGCGATCATCGGGCTCAGCGGCCGCTACCCCGACGCGCCGAACCCGGAGGCGTTCTGGGCGAACCTGCGGGCGGGCCGGGACAGCGTCCGCGAGATCCCCGCCGAGCGCTGGTCGCTGGAGGGCTTCTACGAGCCCGATCCCCAACGCGCGGTGGAGGGCGGCGCCAGCTACGCCAAGTGGGGGGCCTTCCTGGACGACTTCGACCGGTTCGACGCCGCCTTCTTCGGCATCGCGCCCCGGGAGGCCGCCGACATCGATCCGCAGGAGCGGTTGTTCGCCGAATCCGCCTGGTCGGTGCTGGAGGACGCGGGCTACACCCGCGCCCGGCTGGCCGAGCGGCACGGCTCCCGGGTCGGGGTCTTCGCCGGGATCACCAAGACCGGCTTCGACCGCACCCGGGCGCGGGGGAGCGGTGCGCCCCGGACTTCCTTCGGCTCGCTGGTGAACCGGGTGTCCTACCTGCTGGACCTGCGCGGTCCGAGCATGCCGATCGACACCATGTGCTCGGCCTCGCTCACCGCGATCCACGAGGCCTGCGAGCACCTGCGCAGCGGTTCCTGCGAACTGGCCATCGCGGGCGGCGTGAACCTCTACCTGCACCCCTCCAGCTACGTGGAGCTGTGCCGCTCGCGGATGCTGGCCTCCGGGCCGGAGTGCCGCAGCTTCGGGGCGGGCGGCGACGGGTTCGTCCCCGGCGAGGGCGTGGGCGCGGTGCTGCTCAAGCCCCTGTCGCGGGCGGAGGCGGACGGGGACCCGATCCGGGCGGTGATCCTCGGTTCCGCGATCAACCACGGCGGGCGCACCAACGGCTACACAGTGCCGAACCCGCGCGCGCAGGCGGCGCTGATCCGGGAGTCCCTGGCGCGCGCGGGAGTCTCCGCCGCCGACGTCGGGTACGTCGAGGCGCACGGCACCGGCACCCGGCTCGGCGATCCCGTCGAGGTGGACGGGCTCACCGAGGCGTTCGGCGGGGCGGGGCGGTGCGCGCTGGGTTCGGCGAAGTCGAACATCGGGCACCTGGAGGCCGCCGCCGGGATCGCCGGGCTCACCAAGGTGGTGCTGCAACTCGAGCACGGCGAGCTCGCCCCGACCCTGCACGCCGAGCGACCCAACCCGGAGATCGACTTCGCGGCCACCCCGTTCGCGTTGCAGACCTCCGCCGCCCCCTGGGAGCGCCCCGCCGGGGACGCGCCGCGCATCGCCGGGATCTCCTCCTTCGGCGCCGGGGGAGCCAACGCGCACGTGGTCGTCGCCGAGCACCGCCCCGCCCCGGTCGCACCGAGCCCGTCGCGACCCGTTCCGCTGCCGGTGTCGGCCCGCACCCCGGAGGACCTGCTGGCGCGCGCGGCGCAGCTCGCGGGCTGGCTCGACCGCACCGGCGAGGCGGACCTGCCCGCCGCCGCCACCACCCTGCAACTGGGGCGGGAGGAGATGGACGAGCGGGTGTGCTTCGTGGCGAGCACGCCCGGCGAGTGGCGCGAGCAGCTGCGCGGCTTCCTCGCCGACCCGGAGGGCACCGGGCCCTGGCGGCGGGGCCGGGTGCGCGCGAACCGCGAAACGCTGCGCTCCCTGGCGGCGAAGGAGGAAACGCGCGCCCTGGTGGCGCGGTGGATCACCCGGGGGGAGCTGGACGAGCTCGGCGGGTTCTGGGCGAAGGGGATGCCGCTGTACTGGAGCGCGCTGCACACCGGCAGCGAGGCCCGGGTCCACCTGCCGGGCTACCCGTTCGCGGGCAGGCGGTTCTGGAACGGGCCCGCCGAGACCGACGGCCCGGCGGCCGAGCCGACGGCCCCGGCGACCCCGGCCGCCGACGTGGAGCGGGTGCTGCTGGACGCGGTGGCCGACGCGCTGGACATGCCCGCCGCCGAGATCGAGCGCCGCCGCCCGTTCGCCGACTACGGCCTGGACTCCATCCTCGGCGTGAACCTGGTGCACGCGCTCAACACCGCCCTGGGCACCGAGCTGGAGACCACCGACCTGTTCGACCACGGCACCGTCGAGCGCCTGGGCGCGTTCCTGGCCGAGTCCGGCGCCACCGCGCCCCGCACCGGATCCCGCGACGCGGCGGCTAGAACTCGTCCCTCCACTTCGGACGCGGTCGCCGTGGTGGGCCTCGCCGCCCGCTACGCCGACGCCGAGGACCCCGCGGCGCTGTGGGACCACCTGCTCGCCGGGGCGGAGCTGCTGGAGCCGGTGACCCGATGGCCGCTGGACGAGGAGATCACCTGCCGCACCGGCAGCTTCCTGCGCGGCATCGACGAGTTCGACCCGGTGTTCTTCGGGATGTCCGGGGTCGAGGCCGCCTCCGCGGACCCGCAGCAGCGCATCTTCCTGGAGCAGTGCTGGAACGCGCTGGAGGACGGCGGTTACACCGGTGAACGGCTGCGCGACCGGCGCTGCGGCGTCTACGTCGGCTGCTACACCGGCGACTACCACGACCACCTGGACGAGCGGGCGCCCGCGCAGACGCTGTGGGGGACGATGGGGTCGGTCGTGGCCTCCCGGATCGCCTACCAGCTCGATCTCACCGGTCCGGCGCTGACCACCGACACCTCCTGCTCCAGCTCGCTGGTCTCGCTGCACCTGGCCTGCCAGGACCTGCGTTCCGGCGCCGCCGACCTGGCGCTGGCCGGCGGGGTGTTCGTGCAGACCACCCCCCGGCTGTACCGGGCGGCGAGCCGGGCCGGGATGCTCTCGCCCTCCGGGCGCTGCCACGCCTTCGACTCCCGCGCCGACGGTTTCGCACCGGGTGAGGGCGCGGGCGCGGTGCTGCTCAAGCGGCTCGCCGACGCCGAGCGCGACGGCGACCACGTCTACGGGATCGTGCGCGCCACCGGCGTCAACCAGGACGGCACCACCAACGGGCTCACCGCGCCCAGCGCCGCCTCCCAGGAGCGGCTGCTGCGCGAGGTGCACGAGGCGGGCGGCGTGCCGCCGGGCGGCGTCCAGCTGGTCGAGGCGCACGGCACCGGCACCCAGCTCGGCGATCCCATCGAGTTCCGGGCGCTGCGCCGCGCCTTCGACGGGGCGCCCGCCGGGGGAGCGGTGCTCGGCACCATCAAGGGCAACCTCGGGCACACCCAGTTCGCGGCGGGCATCGCCGGAGTGCTCAAGTGCCTGCTCGCCCTGCGGCACCGGCGGATCCCGGGCTCCCCCGGCTTCCGGGAGCCGAACCGCGCCGTGGCCCTGGAGGGCAGCCCGTTCCGGATCGAGCGCGAGGCGCGGGACTGGCCCACCCCGGGATCGGGGCCGCGCCGGGCGGCCGTGAGCTCCTTCGGCGCCAGCGGCACGAACGCGCACGTGGTGCTGGAGGAGCACGTCGCCGACCGGCCCGCCGAACCCGTCGGACCGCACCCGTTCCTGCTGTCCGCCCGCACGCCCGCCGCGCTGCGGGAAGTGGTGCGGCGGCTGCTGGCGCACCTGGACCGGGAGCCGGTGCTGCCCGCCGGGGCGGTCGCGCACAGCCTCGCCGCCGGACGCGCGCACTTCCCGCACCGCCTGGCCACCGTCGCCGCCGACCTGCCGACGCTGGCCGCGCGGCTGCGCGACTGGCTCGCCGGATCGGCACCGGACCCGGTGCTCAGCGGGGAAGCCCCGGCGGGCGCCCGCCCCGCCAACGGGTCCCGCGGGCTGGGCCCGGACGCGCTCGCGCTGGCCTACGTGCGCGGGGAGGTGGACCGGTTCGCGGAGGCCTTCCCGCCCGCCGCGCGGGTGCAGGTCCCGCTGCCGACCTACCCGTTCGAGCGGCAGCGGTACTGGATCGACCGCCCGGCCACCCCGGTGGACGCGGCCGCGGTGCGGATCCCGCTCAGCGGCGAGGAGTTCTTCCTCGCCGACCACCACGTCAACGGTCGCGCCGTGCTGCCCGGCGTCGTGTCGCTGGAGGCCGCGCGCCGCGCCGCCGGCAGCGGGCCGGTGCGGCTGCGCGACGTGGTGTGGCCCGCGCCGTTCCCCGTCGACGAGCGGGGCGCGGAGCTGACCGTGCGGGTCGAGGGCGAGACGTTCCGGGTGCTGCGCGACGGGAGCGAGGTGCACGCGCAGGGCCGGTTCGGCGCCCCGGGTTCTCCCGAACCGGCGGACCTGGCCGCGTTGCGGGCCCGCTGCGCGCACCACGCGCTGACCCGCCGCCAGTGCGCCGACGCCCTCGGCGCCGTCGGCATCCAGCACGGCGAGCGGCTGCGCGCCGTCGAGGAGCTCTTCGTCGGCGACGGCGAGGTGCTGGCCCGGCTCGTGCTGCCGGACGGCACCGGTGCCGAGGACTTCGGCCTGCACCCCGCGATGCTGGACAGCGCCATCCAGGCCGTCGTCGGCCTGCACGGCGACGCCACCGGCGCGCTCGCCGAGCGGGGCGGCGCGCCCGCCCTGCCCTTCGCGCTGGACGCGATCGACGTCTTCACCCCCACCGCGGAGCGGATGTGGGCGCACCTGCGCCACACCCCGGGCCACGAGCCCGCGCCCGGCCGGGAGACGACCAAGGTGGACATCGACCTCTACGACGAGGGCGGCCGGCTCAGCGCGAGCCTGCGGGGTTACACCTCCCGCCGCTCCGGCCTCCCGGGATCGGGGGAGCCGGCGGCGACGCTGCTCGCCCCGGTCTGGGACGCGCTGCCCGCCGAGGAGCACCCGCGCTGGCCCGCCCCGGGCGCGCGGGTCGCGGTGCTCGGCGGCACCGAGGACGAACGGGCGGAGCTGCGCCGCCACCACCCGGG
This sequence comes from Saccharopolyspora antibiotica, assembly GCF_047200635.1. Taxonomy (NCBI): domain Bacteria; kingdom Bacillati; phylum Actinomycetota; class Actinomycetes; order Pseudonocardiales; family Pseudonocardiaceae; genus Saccharopolyspora; species Saccharopolyspora antibiotica. The sequence goes on from NZ_JBJZOI010000004.1 coordinate 138,647, forward strand.
GGCGGTGCTGCTGGACACCGGTGCCGAGACGAGCACCGAGCACCTCGCGGGGCTGCTGCCCGCTGACGTCGAGCACGTCGTGTGGACCGCGCCCGCCACCAGCTCCCCGGAGGAGGCGCCCCTCGCGCTGTTCCGCCTGGTGAAGGCGCTGCTGGCCGGGGGAGCGGACGCGCGCGAGCTGGGGCTGACGGTGGTGACCCGGCGCGGCAGGGCGCTGCCCGGCGATCCCAGCTCCGATCCGGCGCAGGCCGGGGTGCACGGCCTCGTCGGCACGCTGGCCAAGGAGTACCCGCACTGGCGCTGCCGCTCCGCCGACGTCGAGGACGCCGTCCCGTGGCCCGCGCTGCTGGAGCTGCCCGCCGACCCGCGCGGGGAGACGCTCGCGCACCGGCACGGCGAGTGGTACCGCCAGCGCCTGCTGGAAGTCCCCGAGCCCGGCGTCGCCGAGCGGCCCCCCGGGCAGGACGGCGTGCTCGTCGCCATCGGCGGCGCGGGCGGCATCGGGGCGGTGTGGACCGAGCACGTGCTGCGCGAGCACGGCGCCCAGGTCGTCTGGATCGGCCGCCGCCCGCTGGACGCGGAGATCACCGTGCGGCAGGACCGGCTCGCCGCCCTCGGCCCGCGCCCGGACTACGTGCGGGCCGATGCCACCGATCCCGCGGCGCTGGCCCGCGCCCGCGACGAGATCGTGCGCCGCCACGGCCCGATCACCGGGGTGCTGCACTCGGCGATCGTGCTCGGCGATCAGACGCTGGCCCGCATGGACGAGCGGCGGTTCCGCACCACCTTCGCCACCAAGGCCGACATCTCCGCGCACCTCGCCGAGGTGTTCGCGGGGCAGCCGCTGCGGTTCGCGGCGTTCTTCTCCTCCATGCAGTCCTTCTTCAAGGCCCCCGGCCAGGCCAACTACGCGGCGGGTTGCACCTTCGGCGACGCCTTCGCGGAGCGGCTCCAGGAACGCCTCGGCTGCCCGGTGAAGGTGATGAACTGGGGGTACTGGGCCGGAGTCGGCATCGTCACCGCCGACGGCTACCGGCAGCGGATGGCCCGGCTCGGGCTCGGCTCCATCGAGCCCGCCGAGGGCATGGCCGCCTTCGACGCGCTGCTGGCCTCCCCGCACCGGCAGCTCGCGCTGCTCAAGGCCACCGACGCGCGCAGCCTCGAAGGCCGGTACTCCGAGGACGCCCTCACCCAGCTGCCCGCCGCGACTCCTTCGCTGGTCGAGGAGCTGCGCGCCGGGCGACCCGACCGGCGGGCCGAGATCGAGCGGCTGCGCGCCGGGGCCGACGGCCACGCGGGTTCGATGCACGAACCGCTGGTCGAGATCACCTGGGCGCTGCTGCGCTCCCTCGGCCTGTTCGCCGACACCCGCGCCGCCACCGCCGCCGAGTGGTGCGCCGCCGCCGGGATCGAGCAGCGCTACCAGCGCTGGATGCGCCACACCCTCACCGTGCTCACCAGTTCCGGGCACCTGCGCGACCACGGCGAGGAGCGCTTCGGCGCCGTCGATCCGCGCCCGGTGGACCTGGCGCGGGCCTGGTCGGCGTGGGACCGGGAGAAGGACCGCTGGCTGGCCGAGGACGCCAAGCGCGCTCAGGCCGTGCTGGTGGACACCACGCTGCGGGCGCTGCCGGACGTCCTGACCGGCCGCCGCCCGGCCACGGACGTGATGTTCCCGAAGACCTCGCTGCACCTGGTCGAGGCGGTCTACCAGAACAACCCGGTCGCGGACTACTTCAACGACGTCCTCGCCGACGCGCTGGTGGACTACCTGCGGCGCAGGCTCGAACGGGATCCGTCGGCGCGGCTGCGGATCCTGGAGATCGGGGCGGGCACCGGCGGCACCAGCGCCGTGGTGTTCCGCAGGCTCCAGCCCTGGGCCGAGCACGTCGAGACCTACCGCTACACCGACATCTCGAAGGCGTTCCTGCTGCACGCCGAGAAGGCCTACGGCGAGATCGCGCCCTACCTGGACGCCCGGATCTTCAACGCGGAGCGACCGCTCGCGGGCCAGGACACCGATCCCGGGCAGTTCGACGTCGTGATCGCCACCAACGTCCTGCACGCCACCCGCAACATCCGCCGCACGCTGCGCAACGCGAAGGCCGCCGCCCGGCCGAACGCGCTGCTGCTGCTCAACGAGCTCTCGGACAACATCGTGTTCAGCCACCTGACCTTCGGGCTGCTCGACGGGTGGTGGCTCTACGACGACCCGGCGCCGCGCATCGCCGGTTCGCCCGGGTTGTCCCCGGAGAGCTGGCGGCGGGTGCTCGGCGAGGTCGGGTTCCGCTCGGCGTTCGTCGGGGCCGAGGGCGCCGAGGACCTCGGCCAGCAGGTGATCATCGCCGAGAGCGACGGCGCGGTGCGCCAGCCCCGGCAGGTCTCGGCGTTCCGCGGCGCGCTGCCGGCTACCGCCGGGCCAGCGGAACCCGCCGCGGCGGAGGAGGAACCCGCTCCGGCCGACCCGGCGCCGGTGGGCCGGAACGCGGGCGACGGGCAGCCGGTCGCCGCGGCCGCGCGGGACTACTTCCGCGGCCTCGTCGCCGACGTGCTGCGACTGCCCGCGTCCGAGATCCGCGCCGACGTCTCCTTCGACCGCTACGGCATCGACTCGATCCTGGTGGTGCAGCTGACCGACGCCGTGCGCCGGGTGCTCGACGACGTCGGCAGCACGCTGTTCTTCGAGGTCCGCACCATCGACGGGCTGGTGGAGCACTTCCTGCGCACCCGGCCGGACGCGCTGGCCGAGCTCGTCGGGAGCGGAGCGGAGGCCGCTCCGGCGACCGTCGCGCCCGAGCCGGATCCGCGGCGACCGGCCGAACCGGACCCGGCTGTGCCGCGCCCGGCGGAGGAGGGCCCGGAGGAGGAGGGCACGGCGATCGCCGTCGTGGGCATGGCCGGGCGCTACCCGGGGGCCCGCGACCTGGACGAGTTCTGGGCGAACCTGCTCGCCGGCCGCGACAGCATCACCGAGGTCCCGGCGGAGCGCTGGGACCACGAGCGCTACTTCGACGAGCGGCGCGGCGTCCCCGGCACGACCTACACCAAGTGGGGCGGCTTCCTCGACGGCGTCGACGAGTTCGATCCGCTGTTCTTCGGGATCTCGCCGAAGGCGGCGTCCACGATGGACCCCCAGGAGCGGCTGTTCCTGCAGACCGCTCACTCGGCGCTGGAGGACGCCGGGTACACCAGGGACGCGCTGCGCGCGGCGGCCCGCGCCGGGCTCGGCGCGGACGCCGGGGACGTGGGCGTGTTCGTCGGGGCGATGTACTCCGAGTACCAGCTGCACGGCGCCGAGCGCACCGCGCTGGGTGATCCGGTGGTGGTGCCCGGCAGCCTCGCCTCCATCGCCAACCGCGTCTCGCACTTCTTCGACGCGAGCGGCCCGAGCGTCGCGGTCGACACCATGTGCGCCTCGGCGCTCACCGCCGTCCACCTGGCCATCGCCGCGCTCGAACGCGGCGAGTGCGGGGCGGCGCTCGCGGGCGGGGTGAACCTCTCGCTGCACCCGAGCAAGTACCTCATGATCGGCGAGAGCCAGTTCGCCGCGAGCGACGGGCGCTGCCGCAGCTTCGGCGAGGGCGGTGACGGCTACGTGCCGGGCGAGGGCGTGGGCGCGGTGCTGCTGCGCCCGCTGGCCGACGCGCTCGCCGACGGGGACCGGGTGCTCGGCGTCATCCGGGGCAGCGCGGTCAACCACGGTGGCCGCACCCACGGCTTCACCGTGCCGAACCCGAACGCGCAGGCATCGGTGATCCGGCAGGCGTGGCGGCGGTCGGCAGCGGACCCGCGCGACATCGGTTTCCTGGAGGCGCACGGCACCGGGACCGCGCTGGGCGACCCGATCGAGATCGCCGGGCTCTCGGCGGCGTTCGGCGAGTTCACCGCGGACCGCGGGTTCTGCGCGATCGGCTCGGCCAAGTCCAACATCGGCCACCTGGAGTCGGCGGCGGGCATCGCGGGGCTGAGCAAGCTGCTGCTGCAACTGCGGCACGGCACCCTCGTGCCCTCGCTGCACGCCGAGCGGACCAACCCGGACATCGACTTCGAGCGCACCCCGTTCGTGCTGCAGCGGGAGGCCGCGCCCTGGCCGCGTCGCGGGCGGCGGCCGCGCCTGGCCGGGCTGTCCGCCTTCGGCGCGGGCGGGGCCAACGCGCACCTGCTGGTCGAGGAGCACCTCGCGCCCGAGCCCCCGGTGCGCCCGGGCGGCCCGGTGGTCGCGGTGCTCTCGGCGGCCGACGAGGAGCGGCTGCGCGAGTCCGCGGGCCGGTTGCGGGACGCGCTGAGCTCGGGGGAGTGGTCCGACGCGGACCTCCCGGACATCGCCTACACCCTCCAGGTCGGCCGCGAGGCGATGCGGGCCCGGTTCGCCGTGGTCGTGGACGAGCTGGCCGCGCTGGTCGACGCGCTGGACCGCTGCGCGCGCGGCGGCACGCCCGAGGGCGGGCACGTGGAGCTCGGGGGCGGCGGTGCCGTGCGGGGCTTCCTCGCCGACGAGGACTTCCAGGAGACCGCGGCGCGCTGGGCCCGGCGCGGCAAGCTGGCGCCCCTGGCGGAGGCGTGGGCCGGTGGGATGCCCGTCGACTGGGCGTTGCTGCACGCCGAGGGCCCGCGCCCGCGCAGGGTCGGCCTGCCCGGTTACCCGTTCGCGCGGGAGCGGTACTGGTTCACCGACGGGCTCGGGGAGCCCCCGGCCGTCCCCGCCAGGCGGGAGCGGCCCGATCCGGCTCCGCCCGCCGCGTCCCCCGCGTCCGGCGACACGACCGCGTCCGACGAGGTCGTCGCCGGGGCGCACGAGATCCCCGCCGGGGACCTCACCCTGCACCCGGTGTGGGAGCCCGCCCGGCTGCTGCGCGGCAGGCCGTTCCCCGCCGCCACCGCTCGCGTCCTCGCGGTCGGGCTGGACGCGGCGGAACTGGCGGCGCTGCGCGCCCACCACCCGGAGGCGGTGGAGCTGGGCGAGGAGGACGCGGACGCGCTCGCCTCGGTGGGGCCCCTCGACCACGTCGTCCTGCGCTTCCGCACCCGGGCCGGCGGCACCGCCGACGAGCGGCTCGCCGAGCAGCGCCGCGCGACCCGGCGCCTGTTCCGGCTGCTGCGGGAACTCACCCGGCTGGGCCGGGAGGAGGTCGCGCTCGGGCTCACCCTGCTCACCTCCGACGCCTTCGACCCGGAGGGCGCCGGCACCGCCGACCCCGCGCAGGCCGGGCTGCACGGCCTGTTCGGCGGTCTCGCCAAGGAGCAGCCGCACTGGCGGCTGCGCGCGGTGGACCTCGCCGGGGACGAGCCGTTCGTCCCGGCCGAGGTCTTCGCGCTGCCCGCCGACCGCCGCGCGCACCCGTTCGCCCGGCGCGGCGGCCAGTACCTGCGCAGGCAGCTGCTGCCGGTGGCGCCCTCCCCGGAACCGGCGGAGCCCGCGCTGCGCCGGGACGGCGTCTACGTGCTCATCGGCGGCGCCGGGGACCTCGGGGCGCTGCTCACCGAGCACCTGCTGCGCGCGCACGACGCCCGCGTGGTGTGGGTCGGTCGCCGCGCGGAGGACGAGGCGATCCGGGAGCGGGCGCGGCAGGTCGCCGCCGGCGGCCGGGCGCCCGAGTACCTGTCCGCCGACGCCGCCGATCCCGCCGCGCTGGCCGGGATGCGCGACGAGGTGCTGCGCCGCCACGGCCGCATCGACGGTGTGGTGCACCTGGCGATGGTGTTCAGCCACACCCCGCTCGCCGAGATGACCGAGTCCGAGCTGGACGCGACGCTGGGGGCGAAAGTCGATCCCTGCGTGCACTTCGCGGACGTGTTCGCCGGGCAGCGGATGGACTTCCTGCTGCTGGTCTCCTCGCTGGTGAGCTTCATCCGCAACGCGAACCAGGCGCACTACTCGGCCGCCTGCGCCTTCGAGGACGCCCGCGCCGAGCGGCTGCGCGCGGAGCTGGGCTTCCCGGTGAAGGTGGTGAACTGGGGCTACTGGGGCAACGTCCCCGACGAGCTGCTGCGGGACGTGACCGCGATGGGCCTGGCCCCGATCGACACCGCGACCGCGATGGGGGCGATCGACCGGCTGCTGGCCGGGCCGCTGCACCAGATCGGGTTCATGCGGCTCGGCAGGCCGCTTCCGGTGGAGGGCGTCCTGACCGGCGAGGTGCTGGACCCGCGTCCGCTCGTCGCGGCCGAACCGGTGGCCGCCGCCGAGGTGGTGCTGCCCCGAGCGCTCGCGGAGCACCACGCCGGCCCGGTGCCGGGCGAGGTCGACGCGGCCCTGCGCCGCTGCCTGGCCGCCGAGCTGCGCGCCCTGGGACTGGATCCCGCCGACGAGCGCGGCCGGGAGCGCGCCGGGATCGACGCGAGGTTCGAGGGATGGCTCGCCGCCGCGCTGCGCACCCTCGCCGAGCACGGGCTGATCGATGCCGAGGGCCGGTGGGCCTCCGGGACCGGGGACGCCGCCGGGGCCCGCGCGGACTGGCTGCGCGCGGCACCCCGGTGGGCCGACCTCGATCCCGACCTGCGAGCCCCGCTGCGGCTGCTGGAGCGCACCCTGCCCGCGCTGGGCGAGGTGCTGCGCGGTGCCCGCACCGCCACCGACGTGCTGTTCCCGCAGGGCTCCTTCGACCTGGTCTCCGGGGTGTACCGGGACAACCGGGTCGCCGAGCACTTCAACGCGGTGCTGGCCGAGCAGGTCGTGGCGTTCCTGCGAGGCCGCCGCGCGGCCGATCCGGCTGCGCCGCTGCGGGTGCTGGAGATCGGCGCGGGCACCGGCGGCACGACCGGGCCGGTGCTGGAAGCGCTGGCGCGCGGCGGGATCGAGCTCGCCGAGTACTGCTTCACCGACCTCTCGCAGGCCTTCCTGCACACCGCGCGGGACACCTTCGGGCCCGGCCGGGACTTCCTGAGCTGCCGGATCTTCGACGCGGCGCGCCCGCCGCACGAGCAGGGCCTCGCCCCCGGCGGCTTCGACGTGGTGATCGCGGCGAACGTGCTGCACGCGACCGACAGCATCCGGCCCGCGTTGCGGCACGCGAAGGCGCTGCTGCGCGGGGGCGGGCTGCTGGCGCTCAACGAGATCAGCGGGTTCTACCTGGTCAACCACCTCACCTTCGGGTTGCTGGACGGATGGTGGCTCCACGAGGACGCCGAGCTGCGCGCACCGGGCAGTCCCGCGCTGCCGCCGGAGAGCTGGCAGCGGGTGTTGCGCCAGGAGGGCTTCACCGGAGTCGAGCACCCGGCCGCCGACGCGCTGGGGCTGGGGCAGCAGGTCGTGCTCGCGCGCGGCGACGGCCTGGCCCGCGCCCCGCGCGCGGTGGAGGTGCCCAGCCCGGAACCCGCGGCGCGGGAACCGGAGCCGGTCCCGGCCCCGGTGACGGGCGTGCGGGACGTCGTGCTGGCCGCGCTGGCCGAGGCGCTGCGGATGCCCGCCGACCGGATCGGGCTGGAGCAGGCCTTCGCGGACTACGGGCTCGACTCCATCGTCGGAGCGGCGTTCGTGCAGCGGCTCAACGAGCGGCTCGGCCTCGACCTGCTCACCACGGTCATCTTCGACTTCCGCAGCGTCGAGCAGCTCGCCGGGCACATCGCCGAGCAGCACGATCCCCGGCTGCCCGCGGAACCGGACCCGGTCGCTGAGCGGCCCGGCGCCCGGCGCCCGGCGGAGCGGCCCGCCGCGACCGAGGTCGTGACCACCGCGCCGCCCGCGCGGGACGGGGGCCGCGACGAGCCGATCGCCGTGATCGGGCTCAGCGCCAGGTTCGCCGGGTCGCCCGACGCGGACGCCCTCTGGGCGCACCTGGCCGCCGGGGACGACCTGGTCGGGCCGATCGAGCGCTGGGATCTGTCCGATGTGGATGAACTGACCTGTCGGTCGGGCAGCTTCCTGGACGGCATCGACGAGTTCGACGCGAACTTCTTCAACCTCACCGGCATCGAGGCGACCTGCACCGATCCGCAGCAGCGGCTGCTGCTGGAGCAGGCGTGGACCGCGGTGGAGCACGCCGGGTACGCGAGCGCCGAGCTGGCCGGGCGCCGCTGCGGCGTCTACGTCGGCTGCACCGGAGGGGACTACACCGCGTGGTTCGACGGCCCGCCGCCCGCGCAGGCGGCCTGGGGCAACGCGCCCTCGGTGGTGCCGGGGCGGGTCGCCTACCACCTCGACCTGCGGGGTCCGGCGATCGCGGTGGACACCGCCTGCTCCAGCTCGCTGGTCGCGGTGCACCTGGCCTGCCAGGGGCTGCGCGCCGGGGAGACCGAGCTCGCCCTCGCGGGCGGGGTCAGCGTCACCACCACCCCGGCCACGCACCTGGCCGCGAGCCGCGGCGGGATGCTCTCGCCCAGCGGGCGCTGCCGCACCTTCGACGCGGGCGCCGACGGCTTCGTGCCGGGCGAGGGCGTCGGGGTGGTGGTGCTCAAGCGGCTCTCCGACGCGCTGCGCGACGGCGACCACGTGCACGCCGTGATCCGCGGCTCGGCGGTGAACCAGGACGGCGCCACCAACGGGATCACCGCACCCAGCGCCCGGTCCCAGGAACGGCTGATCCGCCAGGTGCACGCCGAGTTCGGCATCGACCCGGCCGAGATCGGGGTGATCGAGGCGCACGGCACCGGCACCCAGCTCGGCGATCCGCTGGAGTGCCAGGCGCTGTCCGCCGCGTTCGCCGGGACGCCCGGGCCGATCGCGCTCGGCTCGATCAAGACGAACCTCGGGCACACCACCTCCGCGGCGGGCGTGGCCGGACTGCTGAAGCTGGTGCTCTCCATGCGGCACGGGCAGATCCCGGCCTCGCTGCACTACCGTGAGCGGAACCCGGCGATCCGGCTCGACGGCGGCCCGCTGCGGGTGAACACCGCGCTGCGGGCGTGGGAGCCGAACTCGCGGGGCAGGCGCGCGGCCGGTCTGAGCGGCTTCGGGTTCAGCGGCACCAACGGGCACCTGGTCGTGGAGGACGTTCCGGCGCCCGCTCGCGGGAACACCGGTGGCACCCACCTGTTCCCGCTCTCCGGACGACGGCCCGCCGCGCTGCGGCAGCGGATCGCGGACCTCGCCGCGCACCTGCGGGCACGCCCGGAGGCGGTGCTCGGCGACGTGAGCCGCACCCTCGCGCTCGGCCGCGACCACCACGAGCACCGCGCCGCGTTCATCGCCGCCGACCGGGAATCCCTGCTGCGGCAACTGGATTCCCGCCTCGCGGACCAGGACCTCGGCACCGCCGGTGACGGCGAGGAGCCGCACGAGCGGGTCCGCGCGGATTACCTGGCGGGTGCGGCGGTGGACTTCGCGCCCTTGTTCGCGGGCCTCGACGTGCGGCGCACGCCGCTGCCGACGTACCCGTTCCAGCGCAAGAGCTACTGGGTGTCCGCCGAGCTGCCCGGTGGCGGATCGGCGCGGCCTTCGGCCGGGACTCCGGCCGGTCCCGAGCGGCCGGAGGGGGACGGACCGGGGCTGCGGCACCGCACCGAGGACGTGGTGCTGGGCGAGCTGTCCCGGGTGCTCGTGATGGAGCCGGAGGAGATCGACCCGCAGGCCTCCTTCTCGGACTTCGGCGTGGACTCCATCCTCAGCGTCAAGCTGGTCCAGGCGGTGAACGGCGCGCTCGGCACGGACCTGCCCAGCACCGCCCTGTTCGAGCACAGCTCGCTGGAGCGGCTGGTGGCGCACCTGGTGCGGCGGCACGAGGGCGCCCTGCGCGCCGCGCTGCCCGAGCCCGCCGCCCCGCTCGCGGTGCTGCCCGCCACCGGTTTCGACGTCGCGAGCGCGGCACACCGGGGCCGCGACGGCCACGGCCAAGGCGAGCCCGGGACGAACGGCCACGAGCTCGGGACGAACGGGCGCGGTTCCGGCGGTTCCGGGACCAACGGCCACGGGCCCGGTGCGAACGGGCGCGGTTCCGGCGGATCCGCGCCGAGCGGACGCGCCACCGGCGACGCGCGGCCGAACGGCGCGCCCCGTGACGTCCCGGACGGCCCCGCCGCACCCCGCTCCGCCGACGAGCCGATCGCCGTGGTCGGCCTCGCCGCCCGCTTCGCGCGGACCCCGGACGCCACCGCGCTGTGGCGCCACCTCGCCGCCGGGGACGACCTCGTCGGCGAGGTCACCCGCTGGGACCTCAGCCGGGAGCTCGGTCCCGAAGGCGCGCACCGGCACGGCAGCCTGCTGTCCGACATCGACCGCTTCGACGCCTGGTTCTTCCGGATGTCCGGCAAGGAGGCGGCCTGCACCGACCCGCAGCAGCGGATCTTCCTGGAGGAGTGCTGGCACGCGCTGGAGGACGCGGGCCAGGCCGGGGAGCGCCTGGACGGCTCGGGTTGCGGCGTCTACGTCGGCGGCTCGCCCAGCGACTACCAGCAGCTGCTCGGCGAGGACGCCCCGCCGCAAGCGCTGTGGGGCAACATCTCCTCGGTCACCGCGTCCCGGATCTCCTACTTCCTGGACCTGCGGGGCCCGGCGATCTCGGTGGACACCGCGTGCTCCAGCTCGTTGGTGGCGATCCACCAGGCCTGCCAGGACCTGCGGCGGGGCGAGACCTCGATGGCGCTGGCCGGTGGGGTGTTCGTGCAGTCCACGCCGATCTTCTACCGCTCGGCCCTGCGGGCGGACATGCTCTCCGCCCGGGGGCGCTGCCACACCTTCGACTCCCGCGCCGACGGCTTCGTGCCCGGCGAGGGCGCCGGGGTGCTGGTGCTCAAGCGGCTCTCCGACGCGCTGCGCGACGGCGACCAGGTGCGCGGTGTGCTGCGCGGCTCGGGGATGAACCAGGACGGCACCACCAACGGGCTCACCGCGCCCAGCGCCGGATCGCAGGAGCGCCTGCTGCGGCGGGTGCACGAGCGGGCGGGGATCGACCCGGCGAGCGTCCAGCTCGTCGAGGCGCACGGCACCGGCACCCCGCTGGGCGATCCGATCGAGTTCACCGCGCTGCGGGCCGCCTTCGGCGACGCGCCGGCCGGCGGGACCGCGCTCGGCTCGATCAAGACGAACGTGGGGCACACCCAGTTCGCGGCCGGGGTCGCCGGAGTGCTCAAGGCGCTGCTCGCGCTGGAGCACGAGCAACTGCCCCCGACGCCGCGCTTCCGGGAACCGAACCCCGAGATCCAGCTGGACGGGAGCCCGTTCCGGGTGAGCACCGAGCTGAGCCCGTGGCCGGAGCCCCCGGGCGGGGGCCCGCGCCGCGCGGCGGTGAGCTCCTTCGGCGCGGCGGGAACCAACGTGCACGCGGTGCTGGAGCAGGCTCCGGCCCGCACCGGCGGCCATCCCGCGCGGTCGGCCTGGCTGGTCGTGCTGTCCGGGCAGGGCGAGGACGTCCGCCGCGACCAGGTGGAACGGCTGCTGGCGCACGCCGAGCAGCACCCGGACCTCGACCTGGGCGACGTGTCGTTCACCTTGGCGACCGGGCGCAGGCACTGCCCGCACCGCTGGGCCGCCGTGGTCGCCGACCGCGCCGCGCTGCTCGCCGCCCTGCGCGGCTGGCTGCGCGGCGAGGACCCCGAGGGGGTGGTCACCGGCACCGCCGCCGAGGGGCACCGCCGCCAGGACCCCGCCGAGGCCGCCCGCGTCGAGCACCTGCTCGGCGAGGGCGCGGACCCGGCGGCGCTGGCCGAGCTGGCCGGGCACTTCGCGCGGGGCGCGGAGATCCGCTTCGCGCCGCTGTTCGCCGAGGCCGGATTCCGGATCACCTCGTTGCCGCCCTACCCGTTCGCGGGGGAGCGGTACTGGCCCGCCTCGGCCACCGCCCCGGAGCGCTCCCCGCTGGCGGGGCGCGGGCCGGACCACGCCGTCGAGCTGACCGGCCGGGAGTTCTTCCTGGACGACCACCGGGTGCGCTCGGTGCCGGTGCTGCCGGGCGTGGCCTACCTGGAGCTGGCCTGCGCGGCGGCTCGGGACGAGGGCCTGGAACCGACCGAGCTGCGGCTGCGCAACGTGGTCTGGGCCCGCCCGGTGGAGATCACCGGGCCGGTCACCGCGTCGGTGGCCCTGCGCGAGCGCGCGGACGGTCTCGGCTTCGAGATCAGCACGCCCGCGGGGATCCACGGCAGGGGCGTCGTCGAGCGCGGGGCGGCGGAACCGCCCGCCCGGCTCGACCTGGACGGGCTGCTGGCCCGCACCGGGCGGCGGGTGGCCCACGAGGAGGTCTACGCGCACTTCGAGCGGATGGGCATCGGTTACGGGCCGTCCTTCCGCGCGGTGCGGGAGCTGCACGTCGGCGCCGATCTCGCGGTGGCCCGGCTGCGGCTGCCGGAGGAAGGACGCGACGGCGGGGCCTGGACGCTGCACCCGGCCGTGCTGGACGCGGCGGTGCAGGCCGCGCTCGGGCTCTCGCTGCGCGGGGACGGCACCGAGGCGGCCACCGCGCTGCCGTTCGCGGTGGAAGAAGTGCGGATCCACGGCCCGAGCCCGGAGGCGGGCTGGGCGGTGGTCCGGCCCTCCGCGCACGACCGGGGCGGCGAGGTGCTCCGGGCGGACGTCGAGCTGTGCGACGAGGACGGCGCGGTGCGGGTGCGGCTGCTCGGCTTCACCACCCGGCCGCTCCCCGGGGGCGGTGACGCCCGATCCGAGGAGGACGTGCTGCTCGCTCCCGAGTGGCGGTCGGCCGCCGCGGTGGCGGTCGAGGAGCCGCCCGCGCGGCACGAGGTGCTGCTCACCGGACTCGACCTCGACCCGGCCAAGCTGCGGGACGAGCTGGGCGCCCCCTGCGCCGCGCTGCCCACGGCCGGTGCACCGGCGGAGCGCTTCACCGCCCAGGTGGAGGCCGTGCTGGACCGGTTGCGGGCCGCGATCCGGGCGACCCGGGACGGCCGGGTGCTGGTGCAGGTCGTGGTGCCCGCGCGCGGCGCCGGACGGGTGTCGGCCGCGCTGTCCGGCCTGCTGCGCACCGCGCACCTGGAGCACCCGAAGCTCGCCACCCAGGTCGTCGAGGTGGAGCCCTCGGTGCCGGCCGCCGCGCTCGCGGCGCTGCTGCGCACCGAGGCGCGCAGCGGTGACGCCGAGGTGCGCCACGACGGCGCGCGGCGCGAGGTCCGGCGCTGGAAGCCCGTGGACGACGCGCCCGAGGTGTCGCCCTGGCGGCCGGGCGGGAGCTACCTGATCACCGGCGGCGGGGGCGGTCTCGGCGCGGTGTTCGCCCGCGAGATCGCGGCCCGGGCCCCCGGGGCGCGGCTGGTGCTCGCCGGACGTTCCGCCGAGGGGCCGTCGCGGCTGCTGGACGAGCTCGCCGAGGCGGGCGCCCGCGCGAGCTACCGCCGCCTGGACGTCACCGACCGCGACGCCGTCGAGCGCTGCGTGCGCGAGGTGGTCGCCGAGCACGGCGCGCTGCACGGCGTGCTGCACCTCGCGGGCGTGCTGCGGGACGGCTACCTGGCGCGCAAGGAGCCCGGCGAGGTGCGGGAGGTGCTGGCGGCCAAGGCCGCCGGGTTCGCCCACCTCGACGCCGCCACCGCCGAGCTGGACCTGGACTGCTTCCTCGGCTTCTCCTCGCTGTCCTCGCTCGGCAACGCGGGGCAGGGCGACTACGCCGCGGCCAACGCCTTCCTGGACGCCTGGGCCCCGCACCGCGCGGAGCTCGTCGCCCGCGGGGAGCGGCGCGGCCGGACCCTGGTGATCGGCTGGGGCCTGTGGTCGGGCGGCGGCATGGACGTGGACGCCGCCACCGCCGCGCGGATGCGGGAGCGGGTCGGCATGGTCGCGATGCGGCCGGAGCACGGTGCGGCCGCGCTGCGCCGGGCCTGGGGCAGCGGAGCACCGCACGTGCTCGCGCTGCGCGGGCACCGGGCCCGCATCACCGGCGCGCTGCTCGCCGAACCCGCCGCGCCGGACCGGGCGTCGGCGCGCACCGCCGCCCTCGACCGGCTCCGCGCCCAGGCCGCCGAGGTGCTCGGCGTGCGGGCCGAGGAACTGGACCCGGACGTGCCGCTCGGGGACTACGGCTTCGACCGGGTGGCGCTGACCGCGCTCGCCGGGGCCGTGGAGGCCGAGCGCGGGATCGCCGTTCCCCCGAAGACCTTCGTCGAACATCCGACCCTGGGAGACGTCGTGGACCACCTCCTCGATGACCGCTCCGGCGGCTCCGGGGCGCCGGCCCCGCCCGCCGCCGACCCGCCCGCCGCGCCACCGGACGCGTCCCGGCGCGAGGCGCTGCTGGCCGAGCTGGTCGAGCGGGTCGCCGCGCTGCTGGACGTGCCCGCGGAGCGGATCACGACGACCGCCGAGCTCACCCGCTTCGGCTTCGACTCGCTGTCGCTGACCGGGTTCGCCGAGGAGCTCAACGCCGCCCACGGTCTCTCGCTCGCCCCGACCCTGTTCTTCGAGCACCCCACGCTCGGCGAGGTGGCCGACCACCTGCTCGCCGAGCACGGCGACGCGATCGCCCCCGCGCGACCGGAAGTCCCGGTAGCGCGGGAGAACCCGGTCCCGGCCGCACCGCCGGCCGGGCAGCCCGCCGACGAACCGATCGCGGTGATCGGCATGAGCGGCCGCTTCCCGATGGCCGCCGACATCGCCGAGTACTGGGAGAACCTGCGCGCGGGCCGCGACTGCACCAGCGAGGTCCCCGCGGACCGCTGGGACTGGCGGGAGCACTACGGCGATCCGATCAAGGACCCGAACAGCACCGACGTCATCGCGGGCGGCTTCATGGACGGCGTCGGCGACTTCGACCCGTTCTTCTTCGACATCTCGCCGAAGGAGGCCGAGCTGATGGACCCGCAGCAGCGGCTCCTGATGCTGCACGTGTGGAAGGCGATCGAGGACGCCGGCTACTCGGCGGAATCCGTGGCGGGCACCGACACCGCGCTCATCGCCGGGACCACCAGCACCGGGTACAGCACCGTGGTCACCCGCTACCAACCCGCGATCGAGGGCTACGACATCACCGGCGCCGCGCCGTCGATGGGCCCGAACCGGATGAGCTACTTCCTCGACCTGCACGGCCCCAGCGAACCGGTGGACACCGCCTGCTCCAGCGCGCTGGTCGCCCTGCACCGCGCGGTGCAGGTGCTGCGCGGCGGCGCGTCCGACCTGGCCATCGCCGGTGGCGTGAACACGATGGTCAGCGTCGACGGGCACATCAGCATCTCCAAGGCGGGGATGCTCAGCCCCAGCGGGAAGTGCAAGACCTTCGGGGCGGACGCCGACGGCTACGCCCGGGGCGAGGGCGTGGGGTTCCTGGTGCTCAAGCGGCTCTCCGAGGCCGAGCGGGACGGGGACCACGTCCACGGGCTGATCCGGGCCACCGCCGAGAACCACGGCGGCCGGGGCAACTCGCTCACCGCGCCCAACCCCAAGGCGCAGGCCGCGCTGCTGCGGGAGGCCTACACCCGGGCGGGCGTGGACCCGCGCACCGTGGGCTACGTGGAGGCGCACGGCACCGGCACCAAGCTGGGCGACCCGGTCGAGATCAACGGTCTGAAGGCGGCGTTCCGGGAGCTGTACGCCGACGTGGGCGCCGAGGTCACCGAGGCGCACTGCGGCGTCGGCTCGGTGAAGACGAACATCGGTCACCTGGAGCTGGCCGCCGGGGCCGCCGGAGTGATCAAGGTGCTGCTCCAGCTGCGGCACCGGAGCCTCGTGCCGGGCGTGCGGTGCGAGGAGGTCAACCCCTACATCGACCTGGCGGGCAGCCCGTTCCACCTGGTCCGGGAGAACCAGGACTGGGCGGCGCCGCGCGACGAGCAGGGCCGGGAGCTGCCGCGCCGCGCAGGGGTGAGCTCCTTCGGCTTCGGCGGCGTGAACACCCACGTGGTGCTGGAGGAGTACGTCCCCCGGGCGGCCCCCGCCGAGCGGAGCGCCCCCCGCGCACCGCTGCCGGTGGTGCTGTCCGCGACCCACCCCGAGGTGCTCCGGCAACTCGCGACCGACTGGCTCGCCGCGCTGCGCGGCGGGACGCACACCGACGCGGACCTCACCGCGATCGCCCGCACCTCGCAGCTCGGGCGCACCCCGATGCGGGAGCGGCTGGCGGTCTCGGCGCGGACGGTGCGGGAGCTGTGCGACGGCCTGGAGGCCTGGCTGCGCGGTGAGCGGCACCCCGAGGTGCACGCCGGGCGGGTCGCGCGCGGCACCGCGCCGCCGGAGCTGCCCGCCGAACTCGCCGGACCGCGCGAGTTCGCCGGGTTGAGCGGGCCCGAGCGCTCCCGGCTGGCGCAGCTGTGGGTGCGCGGCGCCGAGGTCCGCTGGGAGCGCTTCGAGACCGGGCAGCCGCCCCGGCGGCTCCCGCTGCCGACCTACCCGTTCCGGTTGCGCCGCTACTGGGTGGACACCAGCCGGCCCGCCGCCGGAGGCCCCGGTTCCACCGGGGGGCCGAAGCACCCGCTGGTGCACGAGAACACCTCAGACCTCACCGAGCACCGCTACAGCTCGCGCTTCACCGGCGCGGAGTTCTTCCTGGAGGACCACCGGGTCGGTGCCGAGGTGGTCTCGGTGGTGACCGACTGGCGCGGCGCCCCGGCGGCAGGCACCGGCGAACCGACCGCCCGGGTGCTGCCCGCCGTCGCCTACCTGGAGATGGCGCGGGAGGCGGCGGTGCGAGCGGCGGGCGGCGACGCGCGATCCTGGTCGTTCCGGCTCGCGTGCTGGCTGAACCCGCTGGTGGTCCGGGAGACGACCGAGGTGCACGTGGCGCTCGCGCCGCGCGACGGAGGCGGCCTGGACTACGAGGTCTACACCGGTGATCCGGGCGGGGAGCGCACGGCGCTGGCCCGGGGGCAGCTGCGGCGCGGCGATCCCGCCCCGGCGGCCCGGCTGGACCTGGCGGCGCTGCGCGCGGAGTGCGACGGCCCGGTGCTCCGGGCGGACGCGGTCTACGAGCGCTACACCCGGTTCGGCATGGCCTACGGTCCCGCGCTGCGCGCCGTGGAATCGCTGCGCACCGGGTCCCGGCAGGCCGTGGCCCGCCTGGTGCTGCCCGCCGCCGCCCGCGCGGAGGGCCTGGTGCTGAACCCGAGCGTCCTCGACTGCGCCCTGCAGGCGACGGCCGGGGTGTTCCTGGACCAGGACGCGGCCGGGGCCGCGCTGCCCTACGCCCTGCGCGAGCTGGAGGTGCTGCGCCCGACGCCGGAGACCGGCTGGGCGGTGGTCCGGTTCGCCGAGGACGACCACGCCGGGGCGGTCCGCCGCCTGGACGTCGACGTCTGCGACGACGACGGCGAGATCTGCGCGCGGCTGCGCGGGTTCAGCGTCCGCCGGGTCGGCGGGGACGGCTCCCCGGAGCGGCCCGCCGAGGACGAGCCCGGGGACGCGCACCTGCTGGACCTGATCGACGCCATCGGCAGGCGTTCCCTGAGCGCCGACGAGTTCAAGAGGAGCCTGGCATGAGCACCCCGATCGCATCGCTGGACGAGCTGCACCGGCTGATCAGCGAGGGCCGGATCGAGCAGGGCGAGGCGCTGCGGCTGCTGCGCGCCCACCAGCGCGGTGCGGCCCCGGCCCCGCCGAAGAACCCGTCGATACCGGAGAACCCGTCGGCTCCGGCGGGTCCCGCGCCCGAGCAGTCCACCGAGGACCTCGCCGAGCGGGTCCGCGAGATCGTGCTGGAGAAGGTCTGCGCGCTGCTCAAGGTCGACGTCTCCGACCTCGACGTGGACGTGGAGCTCAGCGAGTACGGCCTCGACTCGCTCATCATCAGCCAGTTGGTCAACCTGGTGAACGAGTCCCTCGGCCTGGAGCTGGTGCCCACGGTGCTGTTCGAGCACCCGACGCTGCGCGCCTTCAGCGCCTTCGTCGCGGCGGAGCACGGGACCGAGCTGGCCGCCGCCCTCGGCCAGCCGGTCGAGGTCGCGGAACCCGAGGCGCCGCAACCGGTTCCGGCCGCGGCGGTGCCCCCTCCCGAGGAGGCGCCCCCGGCCGAGCGGCCCGGGCCGGCCTCGCGAGCACCCGCCGCGCGGGAGGGCGACGACCCCATCGCGATCGTCGGCATCAGCGGCCGCTTCCCGAAGGCCGCCGACCTCGACGAGTTCTGGGAGAACCTGCGCGCCGGCCGGGACTGCGTCGACGAGGTCCCCGCCGACCGCTGGGACTGGCGGGCGCACCACGGAGATCCGCTCCAGGAGCCGGGCCGCACGCGGGCCAAGCACGGCGGGTTCGTCGACGGCATCGCCGAGTTCGACCCGCTGTTCTTCGGCATCGCCCCGAAGGACGCCGTGCACATGGACCCGCAGCAGCGGTTGCTGATGCTGTACGCGTGGAAGGCGCTGGAGGACGCCGGGCACTCCGCCGAGGAGCTCGCGGGCTCGGATCTCGCGCTGTTCGTGGGCACCCACGACACCGGTTACGGCCTGCTCGCCGAGCGCTCCGCGGCCCGTTCCCGCGGCGTCACCCCGACCGGCAGCGTGCCCTCCGTCGGACCGAACCGGATGAGCTACTTCCTCGACGTGCACGGCCCGAGCGAACCGGTGGAGACCGCCTGCTCCAGCTCGCTGGTGGCGATGCACCGCGCCGTGGCCGCCCTGGAGCGCGGGGAGACCGGGATGGCCGTGGTGGGCGGCGTGAACACCATCGTCGTGCCGGACGGGCACGTCAGCTTCAGCCGCTCCGGGATGCTCAGCGAGGACGGCCGGTGCAAGAGCTTCTCCGCCGACGCGGACGGCTACAGCCGGGGGGAGGGCGTCGGGATGCTGGTGCTCAAGCCGCTGTCGGCCGCCGAGCGGGACGGCAACCACGTCTACGGGCTGATCCGGGCCACCGCCGAGAACCACGGCGGCCGCGCCAACTCGCTGACCTCCCCGAACCCGAAGGCGCAGGCCGCGGTGATCCGCCGCGCCCACGCCGGGGCGGGCATCGATCCGCGCACCGTGGGCTACGTGGAGGCGCACGGGACCGGCACCAGGCTGGGTGACCCCATCGAGATCAACGGGCTCAAGGAGGCCTTCGCCGAGCTCGCCGGGGACGCGCCGGTGCCCGCCGGGCGGTGCGGCATCGGCTCGGTGAAGACGAACATCGGGCACCTGGAGCTGGCCGCCGGGGTGGCCGGGGTGCTCAAGGTGCTGCTGCAGCTGCGGCACCGGACTCTGGTGCCCAGCCTGCACGCGGAGCGGATCAACCCGCTGGTCAAACTGGAGGGCAGCCCCTTCCGACTGGTCCGCGAGAGCGAGGAGTGGGTCGCGCCGCGCGACGAGCGCGGCGATGAGCTGCCGCGCCGGGCGGGGGTGAGCTCCTTCGGCTTCGGCGGCGTCAACGCGCACGTGGTGCTGGAGGAGTACCGGCCGCCCGCGGCCCGCCGCGAACCGGCCGCCGGGCCCGTCGCGATCGTGCTCTCCGCCGCCGGTCCGGAGACGCTGCGCGCCCGCGCGCGGCAGCTCGTGGAACGGATCGACGCGGGTGGGCTGGCCGAGACCGACCTGCCCGACCTCGCGCACACCCTGCAGGTGGGCCGCACCGCGATGGCGGAGCGGCTGGCGTTCCTGGCGCACTCGCTGGCCGAGGTGCGCCAGCGGCTCGCCGCGCACGTGGCCGGTGGCAGGCCGCCGGGACTGCACCTGGGCCGAGCCGAGCGGCGAGGCGTCTGGGCGGAGCTGGCCGGTGACGAGGACATCGCCACCGCGATCGACGGCTGGGTCGCCAAGGGCAAGCTGGGCCGGTTGCTGAAGCTGTGGGTCACCGGCTTCGACTTCGACTGGAAGCGGCTGCACGCCGGCCGTCCGGCGCGGCGGCTGCCGCTGCCGAGCTACCCGTTCGCGCTGCGGCGCTACTGGATCGCGGACGGGGACCGAGCCGCCGCCGCGCCCGTCCCGGAGCGCCCCGAGCACCGCCACGAGCTCGGCGGTGCGGACTCCTGCCTGCGCGATCACCGCGTGGGCGACGTGCCCACCCTGCCCGGGGCCGCCTACCTGGAGTTCGCCCGGGCGGCGCTGGGCGCCACCGCCGGGGTGCGGCTGTGCGACGTCACCTGGCTGCGCCCGCTTCCGGTCACCGCGCCGCGCTCCCTGCTCCTGGAGGTCGACCCGGACTCCGGCGCCTTCCGGGCGTGCGTCGAGGACTCCGGCGAGCGCGTGCCGCACGCCCAGGGGACGGCGCGGGTCGAGCAGGACCTGCCCGCCGCCGAGGTGCACGATCTCGACGCGCTGCGCGCGATGTGCCCGGTGCGCCACGACGGGACCGAGATCTACCGGCTGTTCTCCCGGATGGGCATGGGCTACGGCTCCGCCTTCCGGGCGATCGAGCACCTGCACCGCGGCGACGACCTCGCCGTGGCCCGGCTGCGGCTGCCGGTGGCCGCGGCCGGGGCCTTCGAGCTGAACCCGGCGATGCTCGACGGGGCCCTGCAGACCACGCTGGGCCTGGTGCTCAGCGAGGAGGGCGCGGCACCGGAGGAGGCGGCGCTGCCGTTCGCGGTGCGCGAGGTGCGGGTGCTGGCCCCGACACCGGAGGCGGGCTGGGCGGTGGCGCGCCGCTCCGCGGACGATCGCCGGGACTCCGGGGTGCGCCGCCTGGACGTCGACCTGTGCGACGAGAGCGGCGCGGTGTGCGTGCGGATCCTCGGGTTCGGCACCCGCGCCCGGCCGCGCTCGACCGCCGAGGCCCGTCCGGTGCAGACGGCCCCGGTGGAGAAGACCCCGGTGGAGACCGCGCTGCTGGTCGAACCGGCCTGGGCGCCCGCCGCGGCGCCCGAGCCCGCCGCGGACCCGGCCGAGCGGCACGTGCTGCTCTGCGAACTGCCCGGGGTGGACCCGGACGAACTCGGCGGTCTGCTCGGCGCGACGTGCACCGCGCGAGTCGGGAGCGGCGGCCTCGACGAGCGCTACACCGCGCACGCCGAGCACCTGCTCGCCCTGCTGCGCGAGCAGGCCCGCGGAGCCGCGCACCGCCTGGTGCAGGTCGTGGTGCCGGGCGACGCGCCCTGGCTGGCCGGGCTGGCCGGGATGCTGCGCACCGCGCAGCTGGAGCACCCGAAGCTGCGCGCGCAGCTGGTCGAGGTCGATCCGGCGACTCCGCTCGCCGCACTGGCCGACCAGGTCCGCCGCGACGCCGCCGACGTCGAGCAGCCGGTGGTGCGCCACCGCGACGGCGGGCGCGAGATCTCCCGCTGGCGCGAGATCGCCGCGCCCGCCGCGCGCCCGCCCTGGCGCGACGGCGGGGTCTACCTGCTCACCGGCGGGGCCGGGGGCCTCGGCGCGCTCGTCGCCGAGGAGATCGCGCGACGGGTGGACTCGCCCGCGCTGGTGCTGTGCGGGCGCAGCCCGGCCGGGCCGGCGCAGGAGGAGCTGCTGACCCGGCTGCGCGCCAGCGGGGCGAAGGCCGACTACCGCGCCCTCGACGTCGCCGACGGCGCGGACGTGCGGCGGGCGGTGCGCGAGGTGGAGGCCCGGCACGGAGCACTGCACGGGGTGGTGCACGCCGCCGGGGTGCTGCGGGACGGCTTCCTGGCCCGCAAGACCGCCGAGGACCTGCGGCAGGTGTTCGCCGCGAAGGTCTCCGGCGTGCGCCACCTCGACGAGGCCACCGCCGGATCGGCGCTGGAGTGCTTCCTCTGCTTCTCCTCGATGGCCGCGTTCGGCAACGTCGGGCAGGCCGACTACGCCGCCGCGAACGGCTTCCTGGACGGCTACGCCGCGCACCGGGAGTCCCTGGTGGCCCGGGGCGAGCGGTCCGGGCGGACGCTGGTGGTGAACTGGCCGCTCTGGGAGGAGGGCGGGATGGGCGGCACCGCCTCCACCGCGCGGCTGCTGGAGTCCGCCGGGATGCGGCCGATGCGCGCCGAGGTCGGTCTCGACGCGCTGCACCGGGCCTGGGCGGCCCGGCGGCCCCAGGTGATCGCCCTGGACGGGGACCCCGCGCGGCTGCGCGAGCGGTTCCTGCCCGACGAGCCGACCGCCGAGCCCCGGGACGCCGGGAACCGGGCCCACGAGGACCGGGCCCACGAGGACCGGGCCCACGAGGACCGGGCAGGCGACGCCGGGCCCGGCGGGGCGCGGGGCGCGGACGTCCCCGACGCCGCCGCGCTGCTGCCGGTCGTCGCCGACCTGATGGCCGCGCTGCTGGAGATCGAGCCCGCCGCGCTGCCGAGGAACGAGCCGCTGACCGACTACGGCTTCGACTCGATCTTCATGATGCAGTTCCTCACCCAGGTGCAGGCGCACGTCGACGCCGGGCTCACCCTCGACGTCATCGCCGGCTGCGACACCCTGCACGAGATCGTGGAGGCGATCGCGACGGCCCTCGCGCCCGCGCGACCCGCCCCGGAGATCCCCCGGCAGCGGGCGGAGGTCCCACCCGGCGCGGCGCGTCCCGCACCGGTCCCCGCGACCGAGTTCCCCGAGCTGGTGCGGATGAACGGCGTCACCGAGGGCCGCCCGGTGTTCTGGGTGCACCACGGGAACGGCGGCGTCGAGTCCTACGCCCCGGTCGCCGCCCGGGTCCGCAGGCCCTTCTACGGCATCCAGCCGAAGGGCTGGATCGACGGCACCGAGATCCTCACCGGCCAGGTCCCGATGGCCGAGTTCTACGCGGACCTCGTCCGCGCCGTGCAGCCCGAAGGCCCCTACGACATCGGCGGGTTCTCGCTCGGCGGGCTGTTCGCCTACGAGGTCGTGCGGCAGCTCCAGCTGCGCGGGGCCGAGGTGCGCTCGCTGGTCATGCTCGACACCCTCGACGCCGAGGCCACGAACGCGGCGAACGACATCATCGTCGGCGGCGACCACAGCCCGGAGATCGTGTCCAAGGTCAGCGACTACCGGGCGGTGAACCTGATCCTGGGCAACAACAGCTTCGAGTCGCACCAGGACGACGCGCCGATCCTGCGGCGCGACGAGGTCGATCCCGCCCTGGACGGCCCGGCCTTCCTCGACTCGCTGATCCGGGCCGCGCTGGACCGGGGCGTGAAGAAGAACGAGGCGCAGCTGCGGTCCCGGGTGCGCCAGCTCGCCCGCTACCTGGAGGCCACC
Source organism: Saccharopolyspora antibiotica (assembly GCF_047200635.1). NCBI lineage: Bacteria > Bacillati > Actinomycetota > Actinomycetes > Pseudonocardiales > Pseudonocardiaceae > Saccharopolyspora > Saccharopolyspora antibiotica. The sequence goes on from NZ_JBJZOI010000004.1 coordinate 161,498, forward strand.
CAGGGCGAGCGCTACGAGCTGCGCGAGCTGCCGAGGCCGGACGAGCTCAGCTGCTACTACCTGCGCAACGCCAGCGGCGAGTTCTTCGGCGCGTTCCGGGAGTACATGGTGCTGCTGCCCGACGACTCCCTGCCGCAGGTGGACGGCACCGAGTACTGGCGCGGCTGGGCCGAGCGGATCGACGACTTCTTCACCATCGACGTGGACACCTCGATGCACTCCGAGGTGATGACCGCCCCGGCGGCGCTGGAGAAGCTGCTGCGGCTGTGCGACCGGCTGTACGCGCCGGAGACCGGACGGGGAGGTCGTTGAGATGCGTGCGGTGATCTTCCCCGGGCAGGGCGCACAGCGGCGCGGCATGGGCCGGGAGCTGTTCGACGCCTACCCGGAGGCGGAGCGCGAGGCCTCCGAGGTGCTGGGCTTCTCGCTCCGGGAGCTGTGCGAGCGGGACCCGGAGCAGCGCCTCGGCGACACCCGCTTCACCCAGCCCGCGCTGTACGCGGTCGGCGCCCTCGCCTACCGGCGGTGGCGGGAGGAGAGCGGGGCCGAACCGGACCGGCTGGCCGGCCACAGCCTCGGCGAGTACTGCGCGCTGCACGCGGCCGGGGCGTTCGACTTCACCACCGGGCTGCGCCTGGTCCGGCGGCGCGGCGAGCTGATGGCGCGGGCTCGCGGTGGCGGCATGGTCGCGGTGCTCGGGCTCGATCCCGCGCGGCTGCGCGCGCTGCTGGACGAGGCCGGGTTCGGCGAGCTGGTGGTGGCCAACGACAACGCGCCCGCCCAGCAGGTCGTCTCCGGCGAGGTCGAGGCCATCGGGGAGCTGGTGGCGCACCTGGAAGCCCGCGAGATCCGCTGCGCGCGGCTCGCCGTCTCCGGGGCGTTCCACTCGCCGCTGATGGCGGAGTCGGCAGCGGAGTTCGCGCGCCACCTCGCGCGGTTCCGGCTCGACGACCCGAGCGTCCCGGTGGTCGCGAACGCCACCGCGCGGCCGTACCCGCCGGGGGAGACCGCGCGGCTGCTCGCGGAGCAGATCGTGCGGCCGGTGCGCTGGACCGAGAGCGTGCGGGCGCTGCTGGACGAGGGGGTGGAGGAGTTCGTGGAGCTCGGCGGGGCGGTGGTGGGCGGGCTCGTGCGGCAGATCCGCGCGGTGCCCGGGCCTGCGCCCGAACCGGTTCCCGCCCGAGCGGCCCCGCCCGAGCCGCCTCCGGCTCCCGGCACGACCCCGGGGTCCGCGCTGGGCAGCGAGGTGTTCCGCCGCCGCTACGGCCTGGACTACGCCTACGCGGGCGGCGGGCTCTACCGGGGGATCGCCTCCGCCGAGATGGTCGTGCGGTTCGGCCGCGCCGGGATGCTCGGCGTGCTCGGCACCGGAGGTCTCGCCCCGGCCGAGGTGGAGCGCGCGATCGAGCAGGTGCGGCGCGGGCTGACCGCGGAGCGGGCGTTCGGGGTCAACCTGCTCGCCGACCACGACGACCCGGCCGCCGAGCGGGAGGTCGTCGAGCAGCTGCTGCGGCTCGGGGTGCGGGTGGTGGAGGCCTCCGCCTTCATCCGGATCACCCCGGCGCTGGTGCGGTTCCGGGCCGCCGGGCTGCGCGCCGGACCGGACGGGAATCCCGTGTGCGAGCACCGGATCCTGGCGAAGGTCTCCCGCCCGGAGACCGCCGCGGAGTTCCTGGCCCCGCCCCCGGAGCGGATCCTGCGGCAGCTGCGGGACGAGGGGGCGCTGACCGAGGAGCAGGTGCGGCTGGCGCGTGCGGTGCCGATGAGCCACGACCTCACCGTCGAGGCCGATTCCGGCGGGCACACCGACGGCGGCATCGCCACCGTGCTGCTGCCCGCGATGCTGGCCCTGCGGGACCGGGCGATGCGCGAGCACGGCTACGCGGAGCGGATCTGCACCGGGCTCGCGGGCGGCATCGGCACCCCTGCCGCGGCCGCCTCGGCCTTCGTGCTCGGCGCCGACTACGTGCTCACCGGTTCGGTGAACCAGTGCAGCGCGGAGTCCGCGATGAGCGAACCGGTCAAGGACGAGTTGCAGCGCATCGGGGTGGACGACACCGGCTACGCCCCGGCGGGCGACATGTTCGAGATGGGCGCGCAGGTGCAGGTGCTGCGCAGGGGCGTGTTCTTCCCGACCAGGGCGAACCGGCTGTTCGCCCTGCACTCGCACTACGGGTCCTGGGAGGAGATCCCGGCGAAGACCCGGGCGCTGGTCGAGCGCACCTACTTCCGGCGCGGTGCCGAGCAGGTGTGGGAGGAGGTGTGCGCCTACCTGCGCGCGCGCGGCCGGGAGGAGCGCATCGCCCAGGCGGAGCGGGATCCCAAGATCAAGATGGCGCACCTGTTCCGCTGGTACTTCCACTACAGCACCAGGCTGGCGATGACCGGGGCCGAGGAGGACAAGGTCAACCGCCAGGTCCACACCGGACCCGCGCTGGGCGCGTTCAACGAGTGGGTGCGGGGCACCGAGCTGGAGCCCTGGCGGGCGCGGCACGTCGACGAGATCGGCAGGCTGCTGCTGGACGGGGCCGCGGAATCCCTCGCCGCCGCTGCCCGCCGCTGGGCCTCCCTCGTGCCGGATTCCCCTTCCCCACCGCGAGCGGCAGAACGCGCTCCGGCCACCGTCAGCTGACCCCGCACCCCGAGGAGATCGTGATGCACGTTCCGACCACCGGCACCGAGGTCCGGCTGGCCGCCCGGCCCGACGGCTGGCCGACCACCGCGGACTTCGACGTCGTGCGCGCCGAGCTGCCCCCGGTCGGGCCCGGGCAGGCACTGGTGCGCAACCTGGTGATGAGCGTCGACCCGTACATGCGCGGCCGGATGAACAACGTGCGCGGCTACGCGGCCCCCTTCCGGATCGGGAAGCCCCTGGAGGGCGGTGCGGTCGGGGAGGTGCTGGAGTCGCGCTCGCCGCTGCTGGCGGCCGGGGACGTGGTGGTGCACGACCTCGGCTGGCGGGAGTACGCGGTGCTCGGTGCGGGGAGCGCCGAGAGGATCGACACGTCGGTCGCGCGGCCCGCGGACCACCTCGGCGCCCTGGGCATGCCGGGGCACGCCGCCTACGCCGGGTTGCTGGAGGTGGCCGGGTTCCGGCCCGGTGACGTCGTGTTCGTCTCCGGCGCGGCGGGCGCGGTCGGCTCGCTGGCCGGCCAGATCGCGCGGCTGCGCGGCGCGGGCAAGGTGATCGGGTCGGCGGGGAGCCCCGAGAAGGTGCGGCACCTGACCGAGGACCTCGGCTTCGACCGGGCCTTCGACTACCACGACGGTCCGATCTGGCAGCAGCTCGCCAAGGCCGCGCCCGAGGGCCTGGACGTCTACTTCGACAACGTCGGCGGCGACCACCTGGACGCCGCGCTGCTGCTGGCCCGCACCGGTGCCCGGTTCGCCCTGTGCGGCGCGATCTCGCAGTACAACCAGAAGGGAGAACCAGCGGGGCCCCGCCACCTCGTGCAGGCGATCGGGAAGGGGATCACCCTGCGCGGATTCCTCGTCGGACACCACGAGGACGTGAAACCGCGCTTCCGGGCCGAGATGTCGGGCTGGCTCGCTCGCGGCGAGGTGCTGTTCCGGGAGACCGTCGCCGAAGGGGTGGACCAGGCGCCGCGAGCGTTCCTGGACATGCTGGCCGGGGCGAACACCGGCAAGACCCTGGTGCGCGTCGCGGAATGAGCACCGCGCGCGGAACACCAGTGATTTCCCCAGAAGCGCGATCAGCGTCGCGCGACGTGTTCACCGGCGGCGGGGTGGCGTGTAGCTTTCCGGGAGGGGCGGCTCGCACCCCGAATCCAGGAAAACGCCGCCGCGCCTGGCGATTCCGCGGATTCCGGAGCGCGCCCGCCGCGTTCGCGACTCGCGCCCCCGCCTTCTCGCGACGGCCCGTTCCCGTCGAACTCCTCTTCCCGCGAACAACACCAGGAGGAACCCCCATGTCCGCGCACGACTCCGCCCTGTCCGTCCCCGAAGAGGTCGGACTGCTCTACGACCGGCTCACCGCGCTCGACACCGAGGGGACCGGCGGCAGCCTGCACCTCGGTTTCTGGGACCTCGACGACACCGGCGTGCCGCTGGTGGAGGCGGCGGATCGGCTCACCGACATGATGGCCGACCGGCTGCTGCTGCGGCCGGGGCACCGGGTGCTGGACGTGGGCTGCGGGCTCGGCCAGCCCGCCGGGCGCATCGCCCGCCGGACCGGGGCGCACGTCACCGGCATCGCGATCAGCCGAGACCAGATCACCCGCGCCACCGAGATCGCCGAGGCGGAGGGCCTGTCCGGCCAGGTGGAGTTCCAGCACGCCGACGCGATGGAGCTGCCGTTCCCCGACGAGTCCTTCGACGCCGCCATCGCCATCGAGTCGATCTTCCACATGCCCGACCGCGAGCAGGTATTCCGGGAGGTCCGGCGGGTGCTCAGGCCCGGCGGGCGGATCGTGCTCACCGACTTCTTCGCCCGCGGCCCGATCCCCGCCGACAAGCAGCGGCACGTCGACCGGCTGCTGCGCGACTTCATCATGACCCTCGCCGACGGCGACGACTACCTGCCGATGCTGCGCCGCGCGGGCCTGCGCTTCACCGAGCTGCTGGACATCACCGAGCAGAGCGTGCGCCCCACCTTCCAGCAGATGAGCCGGGACAACGACCAGCTGGACCCGGTCTTCGCGGAGGGCGGCGACGCGAAGTTCAGCCCGGCGGACATGGTCGACGTGGACGAGTTCGGCTCCGCGCTGCTCACCGCCGAGAAGCCGCGCTGACCCCAGGACCGGTCCCGGCGTCCGGTGTGGACGGACGGGACCTCCGCACCCCGGCCCACCCGGCGCCGCGGCGCCCCGCACCGAAGGACCGATCTCCCGTGCCCGATCTGGCCGAGGACGACACCGCACTGGCCTTCCCCCCACCCCGCACCTGCCCGTTCCGGCTGCCGGAGGAGTACCCCGAGCTGCGCGAGAGCACCCCGGTGCGCCGGGTGCTGCTGCCCACCGGCAGGCACGCCTGGATCGTCACCCGCTACGAGGACGTCCGCCGAGCCCTCGTCGATCCCCGGCTGAGCTCCGACCGGGGTGATCCGAACTTCCCGCACGTGGTGGAGCTGGCCAAGAGCGACAACGATTCCACGCTCTCGCTGGCGGGAATGGACCCGCCGGTGCACACCCGGGCCCGCCGCGCCGTCGTCGGCGAGTTCACGCTGCGCAAGACCGAGGCGATGCGTCCCCGGGTGCAGCAGGTCGTGGACGAGGCGGTGGACGCGATGCTGGCCGGACCGCGTCCGGCCGACCTGGTGCGCGCGCTGTCGTTCCCGGTTCCGTCGCTGGTGATCTGCGAACTGCTCGGCGTCTCCTACGGCGACCACGAGTTCTTCGAGGACCGCACGTCCACGATGCTCAACACGACCGAGCCCCCGCTGGCCCGGCAGCGGGCCTTCTTCGACCTGCAGTCCTACCTCGACGACTTGGTCACCCGGAAGGAGGCGGATCCCGGCGACGACCTGCTCAGCCGCCAGGCCGCCAAGACGCCCGAGGACCGCTCCTACGACCACGCCGAGCTCGTGGACCTGGCCTTCCTGCTGCTGACCGCCGGGCACGACACCACCGGGAACATGATCTCGCTGGGTTCGCTGGCGCTGATGCGCGCCCCCGAGCTGCGCGAGCGCGTCACCGGAGCGGCCGAGGGAGCGCTGGAGGTCGTGGACGAGCTGCTGCGCTACTTCAGCATCACCGATCTGATCACGGTGCGGATCGCCAAGGACGACCTGGAGATCGGCGGACAGCCGATCAAGGCGGGGGAGGGCGTGTTCGCGCTGGGCGGCGCCGCGAACCGCGATCCGGCGGCCTTCGCGCGGCCCGAGGAGATCGACGTGGACCGCGGCGCCCGGCAGCACGTCGCCTTCGGCTACGGCCCGCACCAGTGCCTCGGGCAGAACCTGGCCCGGATGGAGCTGGAGATCGTCTACCGCACGCTGTTCCGGAAGATCCCCGAGCTGCGGCCCGCGTGCGACCCCGGTGAGCTGCCGCTGAAGAACGACGCCGCGATCTTCGGCCTGCACGCGCTGCCCGTCACCTGGTGACGCGGCGGCGCGGTCCCGGCGGGGTGATCGCCACCCCGCCGGAGCGCGCCGGGGGCCACCACCACCGTGCGGCGAGGAACATCACCTTGATGCGGCAGCGGTGCGCCCGGTTAGGGTGCCCGGGAGCCAGTCGTGCCCGGAATGGGCGGGGAATCCGGTCGGAAGCCGGAGCTGACGCGCAGCGGTAGGGGCGATGGGCGAGGACCGCCCGCGCGGGCGGACACCACTCGATCACGCGATCGGGGAAGGGACCTCGCCCGCTGAACCCGAGCCCGAAGACCAGGCCGGCTCCCCGGGCCGCAGGCGGTGCCGGGTCGCTGCTGCCGGACCCCGCGCCTGGGTCCGGGGTGAGGAACTCGTGACATGCCGTTACCGCGCGCCCGCACCGGGTGGGTGGCGCTGGTCGCCGCCCTGCTGGCCTCCTGCTCCGCGCCCGCCGAGGACACCGCCGCGTCCGGGACGACGCTGCGCAACTGCGACACCGACGTCACCGTGACCAGCCCGCCGCGACGGGCGGTGTCGCTGAACCAGTCGACCACCGAGATCATGCTCTCGCTGGGGCTCGCCGACCGGATCGTCGGCACCGCGACCTGGACCGAGCCGGTCGATCCCGCGCTGGCGGCGGCCAACGCCCACGTCCCGCGCCTCAGCGACGAGACCCCGTCGTTCGAGGCGGTGCTCGGCACCGAACCGGACATCGTGCTGGGCGCCTACCGGGCGATGTTCACCGACGAGCGGGTCGCCGATCGCGAGCGGTTTGCCGAGCTCGGGGTGCCGACCTACCTGTCCCCGAGCAACTGCCTGCCGGAGGAGGCGCCGCTGGCCGAGCCGGTCGAGCTGGCCGACATCTACCAGGAGGTGCGGGAGATCGCCGGTCTGTTCGGCGTCCCCGAGCGCGGCCACGAGCTCGTCGCCCAGCTGACGAGCAGGGTCGAGGCGGCCCGGGCCCGGGTCGCGAACCTGGAGTCCCCGCCGGACACCTCGGTGCTGTTCTGGTTCGCCCGCACCGAATCCCCGTACGTGGCCGGGTCCACCGGTTCCCCGGCGATCATGGCCAGGGAGCTGGGCGTGCGCAACGCCTACGGGGACCAGGCCTCGATGTGGCCGCAGGTCTCGTGGGAGGACGTCCTCGCCCGCGACCCGGACCTGCTGGTGCTCGGCGACCTCACCCGCGACGGGGAGGGCGACGGACTGGCGGCGAAGACGCGGTTCCTGCGCGAGGACCCGGCGGTGTCCCGGCTCGGAGCCGTGCGCGCGGGCCGGCTCATGCCCATGACCGGCACCGAGCTCAACATCAGCCTGCGCACGGTCACGGGCATCGAACGGCTGGCCGACCGGCTCGTCGAGCTGGACCGGAAGCGGTGACCGCGGCGCTGCCCGCCGGGCGGCTGCCGGGTACCGCGATCGTGCTGGCCGGGATCCCGGCACTGCTGCTGTCGATCGGGGTCGCGGTCACCCTCGGGCCCGCCGATCTCAGCCTCGCCGACGTCGGCAGCGTGGTCGCCGACCGGCTCGGGCTGCTGGAGACCGGCGTGTCCCGCATCGGCCAGGGCATCGTGTGGCAGCTGCGGCTGCCGCGGGCGCTGCTGGCCGCGGTGTGCGGGTCCGGGCTCGGGGTGTGCGGGGCGGTGTTGCAGTCGGTGCTGCGCAACCCGCTGGCCGACCCCTTCCTGCTCGGCGTGTCGGCGGGAGCCTCGACCGGGGCGGTGTCGATCGTGGTGCTCGGGCTCGGCGGCGGGGTCGTCGGCCTCACCGCCGGGGCTTTCGCCGGGGCACTGGTGGCGTTCGCACTGGTGATGCTGCTGGCCGCGCTCGCGGGCGGCGCCACCGGGCACACCGTGCTGGCCGGGGTCGCGGGGACCCAGCTGTTCTCCGCGCTCACCTCCTACATCGTGATCACCTCGGCGGACGCGGAGCAGACCCGCGGCGTGCTGTTCTGGCTGCTGGGCTCGCTGTCGGGGGCGCGGTGGAACGACGTGGCGCTGGCCGGGGCCGTGTGCGCGGGCTGCTTGGTGCTGTGCCAGTCCCGGGCCGCCGCGCTGGACGCCTTCGCCTTCGGCCAGGACGCCGCCGCCTCGCTCGGAGTGCGCGTGGCCCGGCTGCGGCTGGTGCTGCTGGTGGCCACGGCGCTGCTGGCCGCGACGCTGGTGGCCGCCGCCGGGGCGATCGGCTTCGTCGGGCTCGTGCTGCCGCAGGCCGCGCGGCTGCTGGTCGGGCCCCGGCACCGGGTGCTGCTGCCGGTGACCGCCGTGCTCGGCGCGGTGCTGCTGGTGTGGGTGGACGTGCTGGCCACGACGATCGCGGCCCCGCAGGAGGTCCCGGTCGGCGTGGTCACCGCGCTCGTCGGCGTGCCCGCCTTCGCGGTGCTGCTGGTCCGGCGGGGGAGGATGTCGTGAGCGTCACCGCGCACGAGGTGTCCTGGTCGGCAGGCGGCGCCCTCGTCCTCGACGGGGTGCGGCTGACGGTGGGCGAGGGCCGCACCGCGGGGCTGCTCGGACCGAACGGGTCCGGGAAGTCCTCGCTGCTGCGGCTGCTCGCGGGCCTGCGCAGGCCCGCCAGCGGTGCCGTCACCCTCGGCGGCAGGGAGACCGCCGGGTGGCCCCGACGCGAGCTCGCCCGGCGGGTGGCGGTCGTGGAGCAGCAGGTCGGCACCGAGGTGGACCTGACGGTGGCCGAGGTCGTCGCGCTCGGCCGCATCCCGCACCGCAGCGGCTGGGGCGGTCCGCACCCGGCCGACGCGGAGGTCGTCGACCGGGCGCTGGCGCAGACCGGGCTGACCGGTTTCGCGCACCGGCGCTGGCACGGCCTCTCCGGCGGGGAGCGGCAGCGGGCCCAGATCGCCCGCGCCCTGGCGCAGGAACCGAGCGAGCTGCTGCTCGACGAACCGACCAACCACCTCGACATCGCGCACCAGCTGGAGCTGCTCGCGCTCGTGCGGCGGCTGCCGGTGACCGCCGTGCTCGCGCTGCACGACCTGAACCTGGCCGGGATGTTCTGCGACGAGCTCGCGGTCCTCTCCGGAGGCCGGGTCGTGGCGGCCGGAACCCCGGCCGAGGTGCTCACCGAGCAGCTGATCTCCGAGGTCTACGGCGTCCGCTGCTCGGTCTCCGAGGTCGACGGTCACCCGCACGTGCGCTTCCTGCCGGGCCGCTGACCGATCCCCGCGAACCCGCTCCGGAGGCCCTCACCAGCGGGGCGCCCGCCGATCGGGGCCGCGCGCACCCCCGGCAGCCGCTTCGCGGGCCGGCGAGGACGTCCCGCGGGTGTGGATCATGAAGCGGAGGTGCGGAGGACCGGCTTATAGTCCCGGCACCGCGTCGTCGGCGCGGGGAGAAGGTGAGGGAGTCGCCGATGCGCCCTGCGCTCCGCTGCGCGGTGCTGGTCCTGCTGGCCCTGATCGCCCTGCCCGCCCCGGGGACGGCGCAGGAGCGGGACGAACGGCCCGTGGTGCGGGTCGGCACGGAGGGGACCTACCCGCCGTTCTCGTTCCACTCCCAGGAGGACCGGGAGCTCACCGGCTACGACGTCGACGTGATCCGCGCGGTCGCCGACCGGGCGGGCTGGCGGATCGAGTTCGTCGAGACCCGGTGGGACGCGATGTTCGCCGCGCTGGACGCGGGCCGCATCGACGTCATCGCCAACCAGGTCTCGGTGAACGAGGAGCGCCAGGCGCGCTACGCGCTCTCCGAGCCCTACACCTACTCCCGGGGCGTGGTCATCCGCCGCACCGGCGACGAGCGCATCCGCGGCCTGGAGGACCTGCGCGGCAAGACCACCGCGGAGTCGGCCACCAGCAACTGGTCGGAGGTGGCGAAGGCGGCCGGGGCGCGGGTCGAGACGGTGGAGGGCTTCGCGCAGGCCGCCGCGCTGCTCACCCAGGGCCGGGTGGACGCGATCGTCAACGACAACATCGCGATCCTCGACTACCTGGCCAGCACCGGTTCGCGCGACGTGGAGATCGCGGGCAACGCCGGGAACGAGACCAGCGAGCAGGTGCTCACCCTCCGCCGGGACGACCGCGCGAGGCTCGACCAGGCGAACCGGGCGCTCGGCGAGCTGCACTCCGACGGCACCCTGCGGGAGATCTCGCAGCGCTACTTCAAGGCCGACGTCTCGGTGCCCGGCGGCGGCCCCGCCGACCTCTCCGAGGGGCGCGGGCACCGCGGCACCTGGCAGGTGCTGGCGAGCACGGCCTGGCCGATGTTCGTCGGTCTGGTCACGGTCACCCTCCCGCTCACCGCGGTGAGCTTCGCCATCGGCCTGGCGCTCGCGCTGCTGGTGGCGCTCGCGCGGATCTCGCCCTACCGGGTGGCCTCGGGGCTGGCCCGCGCCTTCATCTCGATCATCCGCGGGACCCCGCTGCTGCTGCAGCTGTTCATCGTGTTCTACGGGCTGCCGCAGCTGGGGATCAAGTTCCCGCCGTTCACCGCCGCCGTGATCGCCTTCAGCCTCAACGTGGCGGGCTACGCCGCGGAAGTGGTGCGCTCGGCCATCCTCGCGGTCCCGAAGGGCCAGTTCGAGGCCGCTTCGACCATCGGCCTGAACTACCCGCAGACGCTGCGGCGGATCATCCTGCCGCAGGCGACGCGCACGGCGGTGCCGCCGCTGTCGAACACGCTGCTCTCGCTGCTCAAGGACACCTCGCTGGGCTCGGTGGTGCTGCTCACCGAGCTGTTCCGGCAGTCCCAGCTCGCCGCCGCCGAGAGCAACGAGTTCCTCGCCCTGTACGCCTTCGCCGGGCTGTACTACTGGGTGATCTGCGTGGCGCTGTCGGCGGCGCAGAAACGACTGGAAACCCGACTGGACAGGTACGTGGCCCGATGACCGAGACCGCAGAGCACCGCACCGAGCCCGCCCGCGTCCGGGTGCGCGGCCTGGAGAAGTCGTTCGGCGACCACCGGGTCCTGCGCGGCATCGACTTCGAGGTCCCGCGCGGCACCTCGACCGTCCTGATCGGACCCTCCGGCTCCGGCAAGACCACCGTGCTGCGCTCGTTGAACGCGCTGGAGATCCCCGAGCGCGGCGTGGTCGGCATCGGCGGGGTCGAGGTCGACTTCTCGCGGCTGCCCCCGGGCAAGGCGGGTCGCCAGGAGTGCTCCCGGCTGCGCTCCCAGAGCGGCATGGTCTTCCAGGCGCACAACCTGTTCCCGCACCGGACCGTGCTGGAGAACGTCCTGGAGGGCCCGCTCGTCGCCCAGCGCCGTCCCCGGGAGGAGGCCACCGCCGACGCGCGGGCCCTGCTGGAGCAGGTGGGCCTGGCCGAGCGGGCCGACACCTACCCGTTCCAGCTCTCCGGCGGTCAGCAGCAGCGGGTCGGCATCGCGCGGGCGCTCGCGCTGGCGCCGAGCGCGGTGCTGTTCGACGAGCCGACCTCCGCGCTGGACCCGGAGCTGGTCGGCGAGGTGCTCGCCGTCATCGGCGACCTGGCGGGCGCGGGCTGGACCACGGTCATCGTCACCCACGAGATCCGGTTCGCCGAGCAGGTCGCCGACGAGGTGCTGTTCCTCGACGAGGGCGTCGTCGTCGAACGCGGCCCCAGCGCCCAGGTGATCGGTGACCCGCGGCAGGATCGGACCCGGCGCTTCCTGCGCCGGATCCGGAGCTGACCAGGGCTCAGCTCGCCGCCGGTACCAGGCCCTCGGCCACGAGACCGGCGTGCACGGCCTCGCTCAGCGCGGTGACGCCGCTGAGCGGACGGACCATGACGGTGAACTCGGAGATCAACCCCTCCGCGTCCAGCTGCACCAGGTCGATGCCGTGCACCTGCCTGCCGGCGACGGTGGCGCGGAAGACCAGCACGTGCGAGTCCGCCCCGCCGCCCTCGGCGGTCTCCGCGGTCCCGTCGAGCTCACCGACGTAGCGGAACTCCTCGAACACCCGGCTCAGCAGCACCCCGAAGACACCGAGCACCAGCTCGCGGCCCTCGAACGGCCGGAACTTGACCGGGCTGAAGAAGCGCGGCTCGGCGGAGAACAACGGCTCCAGCGCCGCCGCGTCCCGCTCCTCCACCGCTGCCCGGAACCGAGCGATCGTGTCCACACCGACTCCCTGGTCGACGACGTGACGAATCCGATCTCCGACCCTAGTTCGTCCGGACGGTCCTGGGCCAGGGACGGCGCGAAACGGCCCCGCCGCACGCTGTCCTCCCGGCCCGGCGGTCAGCCGGTGGCGGCGGTGCGGCGGGCCGCGATGGACATCTGGAGGGCGCCGCGCAGGCGGGGGAACTCGGCGTCGAAGCGGTCGGTGACGGCGCGGAACGCGGCCTTGGCCCGGCGGCGCTCGCGCCAGGCGAAGGCGTGGGCGACGTCGCCTTCGGCGGCGATCGCGATCAGCGCGACGTCCTCGATCGGGGCCGCGGTCAGATCGCCTCCCTCCAGCGCGAGGTTCCGCAGGCGGGTGCGGAGCGCGTGCGCCTCCTCCGGGGCGGCGAGCTCGACGTGCAGGGACGGGAAGACGCCGAGCTTGCGCCGGCGCTCGACGTCGATCGCGCCGGTGGCGGCGAAGTGGTCGCGCACCGCGGCCTCCGCCTTGTGCCAGCGGTGGTCGACGACGGTGAGCCAGCGGCGCGGCCGCTCGTCCGCGACCGACAGCACCTCGGCCAGGAACGGATCCGATGGCTCCGGGGCACCGGGCACGCGCACCGCCTTGCCGCCGTGGTCCGCCAGGTGGCCGCTCAGCCGCAGCTCCGCCACGGCGGCGGCGCGCAGCAGCTGGCCCCGGACCAGGGCGCTGCTGGACTCCAGCGCGCCCTTGTCGGTGTTGTAGCTGAGCAGGAACAGCTGCTGCGGCAGGGTGCGGGTCATGTCGCCTCCACGCGGTGCGGCGCCACCGGTGGTTCCGGTCGCGTCCTCGTCGGTGCGGATTCGACACCGTGCCGCAGCGGCACGGTCAAGCGCGGCGGCTCAGCGCAGCTGGCCGCAGGAGGTCGCGCCCTCGTCGGCGTTGGCCTCCAAGCGCACGTCGGAGAACGTGATGTCCATCCGCCGCTGCGAGTACACCAGGAACGCCGTGTTCATCCGCTTCGGATCCAGCCCCGCGTCGGTGAAGCAGGCCAGCGGGATCGTCACCGTCGTCTTGCGGCCCACCGGCAAGTCCCCGACCAGGTCGGACACCGGGACTTCGCCGGAGCACGGGTGGTGGCAGTGCATCGCGAGCTTGGTCTCGCCGTCGCCCGCGGGGGCGTGCAGCTCGGCGTCGAAGACCAGCGCGCCGCCGTTGTCCGCGTAGGGCGAGATGTCCTGGTCGTGATCGGTCTGCAGGTAGAACTGCGCCGGGGCGTCATCGGTCCACGCCACCCGCACCCCGCCGGAGTCGGGGTCCGGGGTCGCGCGGATGTACGGCGGCTGCTCGGCGCCGTCCGCGCCCAGCGCCGTGCCGCCCCACCCGGCGTCCGAGCCGAGATAACCCGTGAAGGGGCGCGCGGGGCCGTCGGCGTAGATCGGCAGCGGCTGGGCCGGTGCGGCCGGCCCGGACGTGGCGACCAGGGTGGTGGCGGCCGCGGCCACGACCACCACGGCGGCCGCGGCGATCCCCGGGATCAGCCACTTCCGGCGCGCGGGCGCGGTCGGCGCCGCCGCCGGGGGAGTCCCGGGAGCCGCCGTCCCGCCGGCCGGCGCGGCGGCGGGCAGGGTGGGGGGCGGGGAGTTCGCCGGCCGGGGGTGCGCGGAGACGAGGGCGGCACCGAGCGACACCGTGAACTTCGGGTGCAGCGTCACCCGCACCGGCTTGTTGAACTCCTGCGAGACCAGCTGCCCGACCAGCGGGACCCGGGACGAGCCGCCCGCGAGCAGCACCGCGGACAGGTCGTCGGGGCGCAGCCCGGCGGAGGTCGTGGTGCGGCGCAGCGCGTCGATCGTCAGCTGCACCGACGGCTTGATCATGTCGTTGAACTCGAGCCGGGTGATGACCACCTCGCGCGAGCCCGACGGCAGCGGCACGGTCAGCCGGACGTCCGGCTCGATGGACAGCGCCTCCTTGGCGCGCACGCACATCTCGACGACATCGGCGTGCGCGGCGGCCTGCTTGGGGTCGGAGTGGTCCAGCGCGCTGATCGCGCCGTCCAGGCGCTGGTCGACGTGCGCCAGCAGCGCCTCGTCGAAGTCGATGCCGCCGAGGTGCTCGATGCCCTCCGGGGTGCCGAGGATCTCCATCCGCCCGGCGCGCATCCGCAGGATGGTGCTGTCGAAGGTGCCCCCGCCGAGGTCGTAGACGGCGACCGTCTCGCCGTCCCCGAGCCTGCGCTCGCTGGAGTAGTGCGTCGCCGCGGCCTCCGGCTCGGTGAGCAGGCGGAAGTCCTCGACCGATGCCAGGCGCGGGACCTCGGTGAAGTGCTCCCGCCGGTACGGGCCCCAGATCGCCGGGTAGGTCAGCACCACCGACTCCGGAGGCCCGCCCGCGAACCGGCTGACGGTGGCGAGCACGTGGCGCAGTTGCGCGGCCATCAGCGCCGCGGGGGAGTACGTCGATCCGCCGAGCACCACCGGGGTGGGGTCGCCGAGCCGACGCTTGAAGTTCCGCGCGGTCAACGCCGGATCGGAGCCGGACCCCGGAACCGACTCACCTGTCCACAGAGCTCCGTCAGGGGCCCGGTAGACCACCGACGGAACGATCATCCCCGACGAGATCGGCACCATGCGGGTGCCGTCGGGGCCGCTGATCGCCGCGGAGGTGAAGGAGGTTCCGAGATCGATCCCCACGCCATAACGCACTACTCGCGCCCCTTTCAGGTCAGCGAAAGCGAAAACGATCACACCCGAGTCCGGGCAATTCTATGCGTCGCCGCCGAGCGGCGGCATCCCCCCTTTCCAACGACTCGGCCACGAACCCGCCGGCCCGCTGCGCGGGTGAATTCCAGGTGTGCAGGACGGCTGGGCCGACGGCGCGGAAGGCCACCGGCCCTTCCCGCGCGGTCCGGTCCGACAATGCGGCGGGCTCCGGAATTGGGGAGGGGAGTGTCCGAATTCGGCGAATGCGGCTCCGCGAATGGGCCGCGCCGGATCGAGACCTCGGGTGGTGGTGCGCGAGCCCTCGGAGCGCGCCGTGAGCCGGATCACCGGGCTCCGGGTTGAGCGTGCCGCGACGGCACCGCTTCTCCTGGTCGCACAGCCCGCCGCGCCCTCCGCCGAGGTGCGGCGCCCGGACCCGGACGGTCGGGGCAGCGGGGAACGCGGCGTGGTGAGGGGAGGTGCGCGGTGCGTCGCAGCGCCGTCGTGCATGTGTCCTCGTACGGACTTTCGTTGCTGGGCAAGGGAATCGCGAGTGCGGTCCTCCCGTTGCTGGTGCTCGACCGCACCGGTGACGTGCTGGCCGCGGGCGTGATCGCCACTGCCACCACCGCTGCCTCCGCGGCGACCGGGCTGGTCTCCGGGCTGCTCGTGGACCGCTTCGACCGCCGCTGGGTGTCGGTGGTCTCGGACCTCCTCGCCGCGCTGTCGGTGGCGTCGCTGCCGCTCATCGACGCCTGGGTCGGGCTGAACATGGGCTGGTTCCTGGCCCTGGGGGTGCTCGGGGCGGTGATCCGGGTGCCGGGCATGACCGCGCACGAGTCCTTGCTGCCCGTGCTGGCCAGGCTCACCCCGGGTGGTCCGCGCAGGCTGGAGCGCCTGATCGCGGTGCGGGAGGCGGTCGGCAACGTGCTGGTGCTCGCCGGGCCGGGGCTGGGCGGGCTGATGGTGTGGCTGCTGGGGCTGAGCCCGGCGTTGCTGCTGGTGAACGCCGCGACGAGCCTGCTCGGGGCGGCGCTGACCCTGGTGCTCGACCCGCGCTGCGGCGTCGTGGAGCGGGAGCCCGCGGTCCCCGGGCGCGGCCCGGTGCGCGCTGCGGCCGCCGACCTGCTGGTGGGGTGGCGCTTCCTGGCGCGGAACCGGATCGTGCTGGGCGCCTCCGCGATCACGGCGGTGTTCGCCGCCGTGATGAGCGTCCTGCAGACCGTCGTGATGCCGGCCTACTTCACCGGTGTCGGCCTGCCCGCGCTGGCCGGTCTCACCCTGAGCGCGCTCGCGGCGGGCAGCATCCTGGGATCCGCGCTGTACGCCGCCTCGGCCGGACGGGTGTCGCGGCGGGCCTGGTTCGTCATCGGGATGCTCGGCACCCTGACCGGCTTCGCGCTGCTGGCCACCCTGGCCGAGCCGTGGGTGGTGTTCGCGGCGGCGGCGCTGGTGGGCTTGACGAACGGGCCCGCGGGCACCGTGCTGGGGGTGCTCACCGTGGAGGTCACCCCGGACGCGATGCGCGGCCGGGTGCTCGGCGCGCAGAACACGCTGCTGCTCGCCGCGCCCGCGCTGGCCACGGCACCGCTCGCGGCGCTCGCCGACGCGGCCGGGCTGCGCCCCGCCGCCGTGGTGCTGGCGGTGCTCGTGGGCGCGACCTCGGTGCTGGCGCTGTTCGCGCCGGTGTTCCGCGACCTCGACCCGCACGCCGACCTCGACCCGCACGCCGGTCCCGAGCCCGCGGCGGGGGTGCCCGGAACTGTGCCCCTGGGGCCGGCCGAGTCCCTGGTCACAGCCGCTTCGCCGACCGCGAACACCCTGGGAGGAGCCCGGTGAACCGATGGACGACGACCGGTCCGGACCGTACTGTCCCGATCATGTCCGACACCTCTCCGGAACAACATCTCATCCGCTACTCGGGTGGCGGTTCGTTCAGCCCCGGGATCATCGACCGCGCCGAGGGCAGCTCGGTGTTCACCGAGGACGGTCGGGAGCTGCTCGACTTCACCTCGGGGCAGATGAGCGCGATCCTCGGCCACTCACACCCGGAGATCGTCGCCACCGTGCGCGAGCAGGTCGGGCGGCTCGACCACCTCTACAGCGGGATGCTCAGCCGCCCGGTCGTGGATCTCGCCCGCCGGCTGACCGAATCGGTGCCCGCGCCGCTCGAGAAGGCGATGCTGCTCACCACCGGCGCGGAGGCCAACGAGGCCGCGCTGCGGATGGCCAAGCTCGTCACCGGCGGGCACGAGGTCGTCTCCTTCGCCCGCTCCTGGCACGGCATGACCCAGGCCGCCGCGGCCGCCACCTACGTCGCCGGGCGCAGCGGCTACGGCCCCTCGGCGCCGGGCAACTTCGCGCTGCCCGTGCCGGACCGCTCGCGGCCGGACATCGTGGACGCGGACGGCGAGCTGGACTGGCGCCGCCAGCTGGACCTGGGCTTCGACCTGATCGACGCCCAGTCGACCGGTGGGCTCGCGGCCTGCCTGGTGGAGCCGATCCTGAGCTCCGGCGGAATCGTCGACCTGCCCCCGGGCTACCTGGCTGCGCTGCGGGACAAGTGCCACGAGCGCGGGATGCTGCTGGTGCTGGACGAGGCCCAGACCGGGCTGTGCCGGACCGGCGACTGGTACGCCTTCGAGCGCGACGGGGTCGTGCCGGACGTGCTGGTGCTGTCCAAGACCCTCGGCGCCGGGCTGCCGCTGGCGGCGGTGCTCACCAGCGCGGAGATCGAGCAGCGGGCGCACGAGCGCGGCTTCCTGTTCTTCACCACGCACGTCAACGACCCGCTGCCCGCCGCCGTCGGCAACACCGTGCTGGACGTGCTCACCCGGGACCGGCTGGACCTGCGGGCCCGCGAGCTCGGGGACCGGTTGCGGAGCGGGCTCGACGAGCTCGACTCGCGTTACGAGGCGGTGTGGGACGTCCGGGGCCGCGGCCTGCTGGTCGGGCTCGAGCTCACCGCCGACGGTGCGGCGGGGGCCGATGCGCTGGGCGCGGCCGTGACCCGGCGCTGCGGGGAGCTGGGGCTGCACCTCAACATCGTGCAGCTCCCGGGGATGGGCGGGATCTTCCGCATCGCGCCGCCGTTGACCGCGACCGAGGCCGAGATCGACCGCGGCCTGGAGATCCTCGACACCGCGCTGAAGGACGTGGCCGGCTGACGCGCCGGGTTCATCGGCCGGGCCTCCCGGCCGATGAACCCGCGTCCTCGCCGACGGCCCGCGCACGGTCGTGCCGCGCGGACGGGCACGAGGGGCCTCGCGATTCGTCGGGAGACCGCGAGGCCGCCGACCGCACCGCTGCTCAGGTGCGGGGGAGCGCTCAGCCGCCGACCTCCTGGCCGAAGCGCAGGAGTGAGCGGAAGAAGTCGATGGGCGCGTTGATGAGCGACCGCGCACCGTCACCGAGCCAACCCCACCAGTAGTTGACCCCGCTGGCCGCGCCGCTGGGGTCCTTCGCGATCAGCGCCAGCAGCACGATCACGGCCAGCACGAGCAGGATGACACCCAACGTGATCGCGCAACCGGTGTTGCGGAGCCGCTTGCGGACGGGCTTGCGATCGGAACTGCTGGGCATGGAGCCACCTCCGGTCGACCGGGCTTGGTTGGCACCGGACCTTAGGGCACGTCGCGCCCCATCGGGGGTTCCGCGTCCGAACCGTTGCCCGAGATCACTCGTGGTCACCGTCCACATAGGACCACGAGGCGCCATCGCGCTCGAAGCGGCTGCGCTCGGTGATCGAGCCCGCCCGCCCGCGGATCCGGTGGTGGGCCCGGAACCGGACGGTCCCGGCGGTGTCGAACGGCCCGCCGCCGGTGCGTTCCAGGATCTCCAGCCGGGTCCAGCGCTGCTCGGGGTCGAGCTCCAGCTCGACGGGCCGGGTCGACGGGTGCCAGGTCCGCAGCAGGTGATCGACGTCACCAACCGCGAACGCGGAGAACCGCGACCGCATCAGCTGCTCGGCCGTCGCCGCGCGGCGCTCACCGACGTGCAGCGGCCCGCAGCACTCGCCGAACGTCTCGCCCGTCCCGCACGGGCACCGCGAAGAAGTGCTCACGACCGGAGTCTCCCACGCGGACCGCGCGGCCTCGGCCACCGCGCCACCCGGCGCGGGAGCCGCCGGAGCACGCGCCCCTGAGCGGTCCGCGACGGCCCGGCCGCCCGCGACTTCGCGAACGGCCGGGCGGAGTCCGAACCGCTGGCGGTCCTCCGCTGCCCGAGCGCTCAGCGGCGGTGCCGGAAATCCCGGCAGAACTCGGCGGTCCGCCTGGTCCGCCCGGCGGCGCCGGAGGTGGCGAGCCCGGGGCTCCCTCACCAGGTCAGCAAGCGGAACAGGGTGCAGGTGCCCAGCAGGACGACGTAGCCAAGCAGCGTCGGTCCGGCGGGTGCGTAGCGGTGCCCGGTGGTGCGGGCGAACCTCGCCAGACCCCAGGCGGTGCACGGCAGCGGCAGCAGGAAGACGAGCACCTGCCAGCTCGCCCCCGCCCAGACCAGGCCCGCAGCGGCCTGCGCGGCGCAGGCCGCGACCAGCAGCCCGGCCGAGACCGCCAGCGCCCCGGCCGTTCCCGCGGCCGTGGAGTACAGCTTCTCGCCCGGCACCGCGAATTCCGCCCGCACCGTTTTCCGGGCGACCTCCCAGTGCAGGTAGCCGAGCACGACCGAGCTGACCAACAGCGCGGACGGCAGCACCGGCAGCGGCCCGCCGAGCGCGACGACCAGGCACACCAGCAGCGTCTTGAGCTGGACGGTGAGCGCGATGTTGCGCCACATGCTCGCGTCGAAGCGTCCCCAGGAAGTCTCCAGCCAGCCCAGGAACAGCGAGAACGCCATCGCCGCCACCGCCACCAGCACCGGCCCGAGCCCGGCGAGCGCCGAGGCGGCGAGCGCGACGGCGGCGGAGACCACCAGGTAGATCCCGATGTCGCGGGTGGTGACCTCGCCGGTGACGACGGGGCGGCGCGGGTTGAACTCCCGGTCGTAGTCGCGGTCCTTGACCTCGTCGACCGAGCGCAGGAAGAACAGCAGCGCGAACAGGGCGACCGCCGCGCAGCCCGCCGCCCCGAACCCGGGACCGGGCCCGTTCCGCAGCGGGGCGAGGGCCGAGAGCACGCCCGAGACCAGCAGCGACACGTAGAAGACGTACTTCAGCGGCGGGAACCGCTTCGTGAAGAACCGCCAGAACACCCGCATCAGCCCACCACCCGCACGGTCCCGGTGGCGCCGTCCAGCTCCACCACCGCACCGTCCGGAATCCGCTCGATCGCCCCCGGCACGGCGACGATGGTGGGGATGCCGAACTTGCGGCCCGTGATCGCGGTGTGCGAGAGCAGGCTGCCGCGTTCGACGACGATGCCCTTGGCGGCCAGCATCAGGTACAGCCAGCCGGGATCGGTCTCGCGGGCGATGAGCACGTCGTCGGCGTCGAAGTCCTCGGCGAACGACGGGTCCAGCACGACCCGAGCCCGGCCCCGGACCAGACCCGGGCACGACCCGAGCCCGCGCAGCACCCCGTCGGCGGGCTCGGGCGCCCCGGGGTCCGCCGGGGCGTCGACGACCTCCGGCACCGACAGCGCCACCACGTCGGCGGTGGAGAACTCCCGCCGCGGGCGCCGCCGCCGCGCGCGCTCGTGGTCGCCGCGCCGCAGCTCGACGAGCCCGGCGAGATCGCGGGTGCTGCCGGACCCGTCGAAGAACCCGAACAGCTCGTCCACGTCGAGCCAGAACACGTCCTGCGGATCGGCCAGCACCCCGCGCTGGTGCAGGTGCCCGCCGAGCGCGGCGATCACCCGCTTCGCGTAGCCGAACAGCTCGCTGCGCTGGTAGCGACCCGCCTCGCGGTAGCAGAGGAAGGTGCGCAGCCGGTCGAACAGCCCCAGCACCACCCGCCGCCGCGCGGCCGAGGGGAGCGCTCGCGCCAGCCGCTCCTCCCCGGCGCGCCGGGTCTCGCGCTCGACGCGCTCCATGTCCGCCGCGGTGACCCCGCGCGCGGCGTACTGGCCCACCAGGCGCAGCAGCTCCCAGGGGCGCTCGCGCAGATTGGGCCGTTCCAGCTTGAGCTCCTCGAGCCCGCGATCGCCGTAGCGCTCCAGGTGGGTGCGCACGGCGGTGGTGAAACCGGCGGGCAGCTCACCGGCCTCCAGCCGCTTCCAGATCTCCTCCGGTGGCCCGTCGCGGAACAGCGCGTCCAGGTCCGCGTCGGCGCGAACCCGCTCGCCGAGCCGCACCGCGCTGAGCGCGATCTCCGCCCCGCGCAGCTGCTCGCCACCGCAGAGCAGCTGGCTGAACAGGGTGTCGCGGTCGGGCACCTCCCACCTCGCCAGCAGCCGTTCGAGCCGCCCGTGCACGATGAGCATGAACTGGTAGTTGATCAGCGTGATGCCCCAGAGGTTCCCGGCCCGCCGCCACACCTCGCGATAGTCGTTGACCAGGCTCAGCGGATGCCGGGCGGTGAGCCCCGCGCCGCGCCGGTCCCGCATCAGCTCCGCCCACTCGGCCTCGAACGCGGCGAAGTCCGCGGCCAGCCGGGCGTAGTTCCGCCCGGCGCGGGCCCAGCCACCCGCCAGCGCCGCCGAGCGCCGCAGCCGCGCGCGCAGGCCCGCGGGCCGCTCGTCGGAGCGGTAGTAGCTGTTGTCCAGCTCCGCCACCAGCCGCTCCCAGTCCCGGCGCATCCCGTCGAACAGCGGGAAGACGGCGAGCTCGCTGAGGAACGAGCCGATGTTGTGGTAGATCCGCCCGTCGACGAACGCGACCAGCCGCGTCATCGTCTCGTGCAGGTCGTGCAGCTCGCGGTCCGGAACCCCGCAGCGGCGCAGGTAGTCGTGGTTGAGCAACCAGTAGAACCGGCGGGCCACCGAGTAGGTCATCGGAGTCGTGGTGCCGGGGAAGCTCTCCGAGACGTTCGCGCTGCTGAACACCCGGTGGTGGCCCGGATCGAGCGTGATCGGCCGGGACTGCAGCACGTGCACCGCACCGTCCGGGGTGAAGGTCGCCTCGATGTCCTGCGGGGCGCCGAAGATCCGCTCGATCCGCTCCCCGAGCTCGGCCAGCTCCCGCACCTCGGCCTCGTCGAGCACGGGCACCGCGCGGCGTTCCGGGGGCACCGGTGCGAGCCGGGTGCCGTGGCCGCGCTCGGCGTCGAAGGTGACCATCTCGTGCTTGTCGGCGACGACGTTCCGCAGCTCGCCGGACATGCCGTGCAGGAAGTAGTGGTCGGTCGGGGTCTTCTCGGCGACCACGCCCTCACCGATTCCCCAGCCCGCGCTGATCACCGCGTCCTTCGCGTAGCTGGTCGGATCGCAGGTGAACAGCACCACCGAGCGCTCCCCGAACACCATCCGCTGCACCCCGACGGCGACCGAGACCTGGTCCAGCGACAGGCCCTGCCGGTGCCGGTAGAGCATCCCCTCGGGGTTGAACGCCGAGGCCCAGCAGCGCAGCACCGCGTCCCGGACCTGGCCCACCGGGACGTACAGGTAGCTGTCGCTCATGCCGGCGAAGGCGTGCTCCGCGGAGTCCTCGCCCTCCTCGGGCCGCGCGCCCACCACCGACGCGCGGACGGCGACGAGCGCACCGGGGTCGAAGGTGCTGCGCAGCGCCTCGGCCAGCAGCCGCTCGCCGTCCGCGCCGAGCCCGCCCTCGACGATCGTCGCGCGGGCCCGGTCCGAGGCCGTCCGCACCGCTCGCCAGTCCGAGAGGTCCAGTTCCCCCAGCGCCTCCGCGACGTCGCCGGCCGAGACCGCCCGGGAGAACAGCTCACCGCTGAGGCAGAACAGCGGCGGTACCCGGATCCCCTCCTCGTGCAACGCCTTGAGCCGGGCCAGCTTCCACCCGACCGACCGCGGGTGCATCGGGTGCTCCAGGGTTTCGATCAAGGAGGTCTCGATCGCGGGGGTCTCGGTCACGGGACGAACTCCCTCGCTGCGCCGGACGCCCGCCGGACGTCCGATGTGGATTCGGTGCTCGGGGCTGCGAAGATCCACAGTAGGCATGGCAAGACTAGGTGAATCGCCACACTGCCGCTGGCAGGCTGGTCCGGGCCGGAGTGGGCGACCGCTCCCGATGAGTCCTGAGTGGACGGTGTGGCGGGTTCCGCCGGAGGGGTGGCGATGGATCTCGACGAAGCGCTCACGACGACTCGCGCGGTGCGGCGGCGCCTGGACCTGGCGCGCCCGGTGGACCCGGAGACCGTGCGGGAGTGCCTGCGGCTGGCCACCTGCGCGCCCAACGGCGGCAACCGGCAGGACTGGCGGTTCCTGGTGCTCGACGACCCGGCCGTGCGGCGGGGCGTCGCGCGGCACTACCGCGCCGCCTCGGCGGAATACCTGGCGGACAAGCCGGAGAACGCCAACACCGCCGCCGCCCGGGCCCTGGCCGACCAGCTCGCCGAGGTTCCCGTGCTCGTGCTCGCCTGCTCGCGGGGCAGGCTTCCCGTCGACGCGCCCGCCGCGCGGCGCTCCGCGTTCTACGGCTCGATCTACCCGGCGGTGTGGAGCTTCATGCTCGCGGCCCGCGCGCGGGGCCTGGGCACGGCGCTCACCACCGCGCACCTCGCCCGCGAGCGCGAGGTCGCGGAGCTGCTCGGCATCCCGCACCAGGAGATCACCCAGATCGCCCTGATCCCCGTCGCGCACCGGCTCGGTCCACCGCCCACCGGCCCGCCTGCGCGCGGCCCGCTCGACGAGGTGATCGCGGGCAATCGCTGGAGCGGATGAGATTCCGGCTCGCCCTGATTCCACACCGCCTCGTTCGGCAGGTTTCCTGATTCGGTTTCGCGCATTCCCGCGCGGGCTCGGCGGAATACCGGGATCGCTCCGGAAATGATCGCTCTAAGGAAAGCCCCAGTCGGCCGCGATTATAAAAGAATCAACCTGACGGCCACTCTTTCCTCCGAGGTGCGGGATGCGGCTATGACCTTGGCGCTCGATTCCCTGGTGTTCACCACCGAGGGGACGCTGCTCGCCGACGGCGAGAACCCCTTCTTCTTCGACCACCCGCTCGACCACCTGCCCGCGACGTTGTTGCTGGACGGCGCGGTGGGAATGGTCACCACGTCGCTGCCCGGGCAGCTCGCCGGCCTGCGGCTCACCTTCCACCGCTTCGGTGATCCCGGGGAACCGGTGGATCTGCGGCTCACCCAGAACGGCGACGACTGTGAGCGCTGCGCGCTGCGCTTCTCCGGTGGCGGGGCGATTCTCGCCGACGGTCAGGTGGCGGTGCGCGCACTGGCCGATTCCCGCGCATTTCCCGAACGCCGATCGCCGGACCCGGTCGACCGGGAACTCGTGCACCGGCACCGGGCGGAGAACGTGGCCATCGGCGCCGTCGAGACCGGCGCCGAGGAGTGCACCGCCGAGATGCTCGATTTCGCCGCCGAGCACCCGCTGCGCAGGCGGGACCCGGCGCACCGCGGTCCGGTGGAGCTCGTCGAGGCCGCCCGGCAGCTCACGACCTGCCTCGGCCACGAGGTGTGGGAGATCCCCGACGACTGGAAGTACGTGTTCACGGGACTGCGCTTCGAGCAGCGCCGCCGGGTGGCCGGGCGCGAGCCGATCCGGCTGCGCGCTTCGCGGATGTCCCTGCACCGCAGGCGGCTCGACGTCCTGGTGGAGCTGGAAGCCGCCGACGGAACGGTCGGTTCGGTCGGCATCGAGGGCCTGGTGGCCGCCCCCCGGATCTACGAGCACCTGCGCTGGTCGCAGGCCTGACAGGAGGGAAAGTCCTTGCGCGGCAAGCTCGAAAGCCTCTTCCCGCCCGCGCTGTTCGTCCTCGCCACCGCGATGCTGCTGCGGGGGACGTGGGCGCGCGGCTCGGACGGCGACCTGCTGGGCGCGCTCGTCCTGCTCGCCTACCTGGGCTGGCTGGTCCTGGAGATCCGGATCACC
The DNA here is from genome assembly GCF_047200635.1 of Saccharopolyspora antibiotica. Classification (NCBI taxonomy): domain Bacteria; kingdom Bacillati; phylum Actinomycetota; class Actinomycetes; order Pseudonocardiales; family Pseudonocardiaceae; genus Saccharopolyspora; species Saccharopolyspora antibiotica. Next base: position 186,151 of record NZ_JBJZOI010000004.1, read on the forward strand.
TTCCAGGGCGCGACGGAGGAGACCAGCTCCGGCGACCGGGGCAGCCTGCAGCTCTACGGCATGTCCCGGATGGTCGTGCTGGGCACGCTCGTCACCCTGACCCCGGTCTGGGACGGCTGGAGCCCGCTGCGGGTCCTGGCCGCGGCCGCGTTCCTCGCCGGAGTGGTGTTGCGGCTCGGTTCGATCCACCAGCTCGGCCGGTTCTACTCGCACCGCGTTCGCACCGTCGCCGAGCACCGCATCGTGCGCACCGGCCCGTACCGCGTCCTCCGCCACCCGTCCTACGCCGGGATGGTGCTCGCCCACCTCGGCGTGGTGCTGGTGCTGCTGAACCCGGTGAGCCCGGTGCTGTTCGCGGCGCTGATGGTCCCGGCGATCATCTGGCGGATCCTGGTGGAGGAGGAGACCCTGATGCGGCTGGACGCCTACCCGGCCTACGCCGCCGGCAGGCCCCGCCTCATCCCCGCCGTGTGGTGAGGCGCCCGCGGTTCGCCCGCCGCGACGCTGAACCGTGACAGCGCTCACATCGATCCGCTCTTGCTCGTGCCGCGACGGCACACCGTCTCCTGTGCTCGACGACATCGACGAGCACGAAGGAGACACCCCGTGGCACTGCCCGAGCTGATCCCGGTCGAGGACCTCCTGCGGCCCCCGGAGCGCGCCGGGGCGTCGATCTCCCCGGACGGGACGCGGCTGGCGTTCCTGGCGCCGTGGAAGAACCGCCTCAACGTCTGGATCGAGGACCTGGAGCCCGGAGCCGAGCCCCGCTGCGTCACCGCCGACGAGGTCCGCACCGTCCAGGACTACCGCTGGACCGACGACCCGCGCTGGCTGCTGTACCTGCAGGACGACGGCGGGGACGAGAACTGGCACGTGTTCCGGGTCGACCTCGACTCCCCGGGGGCGGCGGCGGTGGACCTGACCCCGTTCCCCGGCGCCCGGGTGGTGGACCTGCAACTGCCCGCCGAGCGGCCGGGCACCGCGATCCTGCAGCTCGTCGGCCGGGTGGGCATCTCGATCGAGCTCGTCGAGATCGACATCGCGACCGGCGAGCTGACCCCGCTGAGCGAGGCGAGCGGGGAGGGGGCCTGGCACTACGTCGGCGACGGCACCCTGCTCGTGGACCGCATGACCCCCGCGGGGGACGTCGAGATCTTCCAGACCTCGATCGAGGGCGGTGAGCCGCGCCTGGTGACCACCTTCGACGGCCGGGACTACCCGCTGGGCGTCTACCCGTTCGTCGTCACCCCGGACCGCGGCGGGATCTGGGTGGGCTCCAACCGGGGGACCGACCGCACCCGGCTCGCCCGGATCGACCTCGCCACCGGCGAGGAGACCGAGGTCGACAGCCATCCGGTCTTCGACCTGGACGTGCGGGCGCAGGTGTTCACCAAGCTGCCCCCGCCGCTGATCCGGCATCGCGGCACGGGGGAGCTGCTCGGGGTGCGCTACCTGGGGCAGCGGCAGGTCGTGCACGCGCTGGACCCCCACTTCGCCGAGGTGCTGCCCAGGCTGGAGGAGCTCTCCGACGGCGATCTGTCGGCGATCTCGCACGACCGGGAGGGCCGCCGCTGGGTCGTGTCGTTCTCCCACGACCGCGACCCCGGCGTGACCTGGTTCTACGACCACGAGACCGGGGAGAGCAGGATGCTGTTCCGCCCGCAACCGCACCTCGACCCGGACGCGCTGTCGCCGACCACGCCGATCACGATCACCGCGCGGGACGGGCTGGAGCTGCCGTCGTACCTCACGCTGCCGGTCGGCGTGGAGCCGTCCCGGCTGCCGATGGTCCTGGTCGTCCACGGTGGACCGTGGACCCGCGACGTCTGGGGAGGTGACCGGTCCGTGCAGCTGTTCGCGAACCGAGGCTACGCGGTGCTGCAGGTGAACTTCCGCGGCTCCACCGGATTCGGCAAGGCGCACGTGCAGGCCGCCATCGGCGAGTTCGCCGGGGCCATGCACGACGACCTCATCGACGCGGTGGACTGGGCGATCGACCAGGGCTACGCCGACCCGGAGCGGATCGGGATCTTCGGCGGCTCCTACGGCGGTTACGCCACGCTGGTCGGCGTCACCTTCACCCCCGATCGCTTCGCCGCGGCGGTGGAGTACGTCGGGGTCTCGAACCTGGCCACGGTGATGCGCAGCTTCCCCGAGTTCGCCAAGCCCGGGTTGGGGCCGAACTGGTACCGCTACGTCGGCGACCCCGCCGATCCGGAGCAGGAGGCGGACATGATCGCGCGCTCGCCGATCAGCCGGGTCGACGAGATCCGCACCCCCCTGATGGTGGTGCAGGGAGCCAACGACGTCCGCGTGCCGAAGGCCGAATCGGACCAGATCGTCGAGGCGCTGCACGCCCGCGGGGTCGACGTCGACTACCTCCTCTTCGAGGACGAGGGGCACTTCATCATCAACCCGGAGAACCTGGAGACCATGTTCCGCGCCACCGATCGCTTCTTCGCCGAGCACCTCGGAGGCCGGGCGGACGCGGCCCCGCGGCGGGCAGCCTGACCGGGCGGACCGCCGCGACCGGAACTCCGCCCGCGCGGTCCGGTCCGCGGACGGAAACGACGCCGCGCGGGGGCGGTCGAGCACCCGCGAGGACGACCGCGCCGCCGCGCGGGCCCGGCAGGTCCGGCCGGGCCACCTCGGTGGAGTCGCCCTGGACCGCTCTCGCCGGCCACGACGAGGTGGGCGCCCGCGCCACCCCGAGCAGCGCCGGGCACCGGGGAAGCGTCCGACCCGACCCGGACCGGGTACCGGAGCCCACGCTCGTCGGCGGCGCCCGGGTCGGGGCAGCACTCGGCCCCCCGTCCGGCCTCCCGGCCGCGCGGCACCGGAGACCGGGGGCCTTCCGCACGGCACCCCTGCCGGGCTCAGCCCCGGCCGCCGCGCTCCCGCGCGGCACGGTCGCGGACCCGGGCGGGCCCCGGGGTCGCGGTGATCCCGCACAGCCCGCACTGCCCCGCAACGCCATCGCAACACCTGAACTGCGGAAACGGGTGCGGGTTCGCGATTTCCCGCGAAATCGCGGGAGAACGCCCCGGCCCGTGGCGGAACCGGGGCGGTTCGGGCTTGAGCCCGCCGCCGGGGCACGGAGTCTCACGCACCTTCCGCAGCCACCCGAGAGGAGATCTTCCGTGTCCACCGCGACCGACCCGTCCCGGACGCCGTCCGAGGCGCCCGCGCCGCCGAGGCGACCCACCCCGTTGGGTGAGCGCGCGCTCGCCCCCGACCTGGCGCGCGGCATGATGCTGCTGCTGATCGCGTTGGCGCACGTGCCATGGTTCCTCTACACCGCTGACCTGGGCCACGCGCTGCTGCACCCCGCCGAGGGCGGGCTCGCGGACCGGATCGCGCAGGTCGTCACGCTCACCGCGGTCGATGCCCGCACGCACACGATGTTCGCGTTCCTGTTCGCCTACGGCATCGGCCAGCTCCACACCCGGCAGCTGGTCGGCGGCGCCTCGAACCGCGAGGCGCGCGGGCTGCTGCGCACCCGGCACCTGTGGATGTTCGTCTTCGGCCTGGTGCACGCCGCGCTGCTGTGGCAGGGCGACATCCTCGGCACCTACGGGTTGCTGGGGCTGCTGTTCGTCCCGCTGTTCCTGCGCCGCAGCGATCGCACGCTGAAGGTGTGGATCGGGATCCTGCTCGCCGTCGGCGCCGCCACGTGCCTCGCGGCGGCCGCGCTCCCGGTGGCCCCGCCGCAGCCGACGGACGCCCAGCACCTCGTGGTCGCCGAGCCCGACTACCTCACCTCGGTGGGGCTGCGGCTGGGCGCCTGGGCGCCGACCGTGCTCTCCGGTCTGGCCACGCTCGCGCTGCCGACGGCCTTCCTGCTCGGCCTGCTGGCCTCGCGCCACCGCCTGCTGGAGGAACCCGCCCGGCACCTGCCGCTGCTGCGCCGCACGGCGATCGCCGGGATCGCGGTCGGCTGGGGCACGGGCCTGCTGCTCGGCCTCTCGCACGTGGGCGTGCTCGACGCGCTCTCCCCGATGCTGTTGAGCACCGCGCACTTCTACACCGGGATCTTCGCCGGGGTCGGTTACGCCGCGCTGTTCGGCCTCATCGGGCACCGCATCGCCGTGCGCGGCACGAGCCCGTCGCTGCCGACCCGGGCGCTGGTGTCGTTGGGGCGGCGGTCGCTCAGCGGTTACCTCGCGCAGTCGGTGATCTTCGTACCGCTGCTGTCGGCTTGGGGCCTCGGGGTGGGTGCCCACCTGTCGAGCTGGTCGGCGATGCTGGTCGGAATCGCCAGCTGGCTGCTGACCGTGGTGCTCGCGCACGCGCTCGACCGACGGGGTCTCCGCGGGCCGGCCGAGATCCTGCTGCGGCGGCTGAGCTACCGCCGCAGCACTCGCTGATCGCCGCGGGGCCCGCTCCCGGGCCCCGCGCGGCCCGGCGGATCTTCGCTACTGTGGTTGAGACGCAAGCGAATTCGCAGGGGGTAGGTCGCGTGGGACTCTTCGACGGGATGATGGGCAACGCTTCGGCGATCGATCCTCGGGCGGCGGCGCAGGAGTACGGGCGGCTGCTGGCGCAGGGCGAGGTCGTGCAGGCCGCCTACCAGCTGATCCGGGACTCGCTCCTGTTCACCGACCGGCGGCTGATCATGATCGACAAGCAGGGCGTGACGGGGCGCAAGACCGAGTACCACTCGATTCCGTACCGGGCCATCACGCACTTCTCGGTGGAGACCGCGGGAACCTTCGACCTCGACGCCGAGCTGAAGATCTGGCTGTCCGGCACCGCCGAGCCGTTCGTGAAGCAGTTCGGCAAGGGCGTCGACGTCTACGAGGTGCAGGCGCTCGTGAGCACCTACGCGGCGCGCTGAGCGCGCGCTCCGGCGCGGCGGAGGCGGGCCCGCGGCGTCCGCTGGAACGTCCGCGCGCCCGACGGGCGTTGAGCCGCCCCGCCGGCTGAGCGGGTCGCCCCGGGGCTCGGCCCCGGGCGCCCCGCCGCGTCCCGCCCCGCCGCCGGGCCCGGCTGGACGGGCGGCGAACCTCGCCGCCTCACCGCGGATCAGCCGCGGCCCCAGGCGTCCGCGCGCCGCGTCGCTCGTGCCGCGCGAGCACGGGAGCCGAGCGGTTCAGGACCGCTGGGACCAGCCGTCCCGCCTCCAGCCCGCGCGCGGTCGCCCAGCTCCGCCAGCGGCGCCGGCACCGCCAGGGCGGGCCGCCCGGCCGACGAGTCACCGAGCTGCCGGAGATCCGGCCCGTTCCCGGGCCCCGGATGTTGGAGTACGTGCGATCTGGTGCCGTGCGAGCAGTCTTCGGTGTGAGAACCGGATGCGACTTTCGTTTGATCTTTCGCGGCAGCGGCCCGTTGTGCACTGGTTTTGCGGGATCCGTCAGGACGTTTCCCAGTTTTGTGGCTGGATGTCGCCCGTTGCTTGCATTTTCCGCGACGGTGTGCGGTTCCGTTGATTCATGTTCAGAGGTGGTGATTAGACTCCTTTTGGGGGTATTTATGGGCAGGTCTAGACCGGCACACTCTCGGGATCGATCACGAGAGGATCAGCCGCCTTCCGAGGCGGCCCCGTTCTTCCTGGAGGTAAGCCCCATGGTTTCTCGTCGGCGGTTTCTCGGGTATTCCGCTGCGGCCCTGAGCACCCCGTTCTGGGCCCAGGCCATCAGCGCCCCGTTCGCGTCGGCGGCCCCGGAAAACCTGAAGTTCGTGCTGCAGAACAACTCCGGTGCCACCGCCCACGCCTACATCGCCGGGTTCTCGGACGCGGAGAAGAAGGCCGTGTTCATCCGCCCCGACGGCACCTCGTACTTCCCCGAGGCGGGTGGCGCCGAGCCGGAGCCGCTGGGTGAGGACCCGGCGATCCCGGTCGACGGCAGCGTCGAGGTCACCGTCCCGCGCATGTACGGCGCGCGGGTCTACTTCGTGACCGACGACAAGCTCGACTTCCAGGTCGTCAAGGCGGCCGACGGCACGACCTCCGTCGTGCACCCGAACTTCGTGTCCGAGGAGGACTCGAACTACGGGAAGGACTGGACCTTCGCCGAGTTCACCCTCAACTCCGAGCAGCTCTACGCGAACATCAGCTACGTCGACTTCGTCGCGGCGCCGATCTCGCTGGCGCTGAAGGCCTCCAGCGGGGACCAGGAGGTCCCCGGGATGCCCACCGGTGGCATGGACAAGGTCGCCCAGGGCCTCCGCGACCAGGGCGGCAACTGGGGCGGTCTCGTCCAGGAGGCGGACGGCAAGGTCGTCCGGGTGCTCAACCCGAACCACCGCGCCGCCGACTTCGAGGGCTACCTGGAGCCCTACGTGGACGAGGTCTACGCCAAGTACGCGGGCGAGAGCCTGTTCATCGACACCCAGCGCGACGACCTCGGCGTCCTCGAGGGCAAGGTCGAGGGCGAGGAGCTCGTCTTCGGTTCGGAGCGGTTCGAGAAGCCGGTGTCGGTCGACATCTGGGGCTGCAACAGCGGCCCGTTCGCGAACAACCCCGACAGCGACTCCCAGGAGCGCCTGGCGATCGTGCCGCGCCTCGCGGCCGCTTTCAACCGCACCACGCTGCTGATCAATCCGAACCAGCCCCACGAGGAGGACCCGGAGACCTTCTACCAGAACGAGGTCACCAACCACTACGCCCGCGTGGTGCACGAGAACCTGCCCGACGGCAAGGGCTACGCGTTCGCCTACGACGACGTGAGCTCGAACGCGGGCGAGGACCACAGCGGCAAGGTCAACGCCGGCGACCCCGAGGTGTTCACCCTCACCCTCAACGCCATCCGCTGATCCGACGGCGCACGACGGCCGGTCCGCACCTCGCGGGCCGGCCGTTCGCGCGTCCCGGGGCCCGTCGCGGGCGGGGACCGCTGACCGGGCGGGGCGCCGCCGGTGGGCGCGTCGGGCGCAGCGAGCGCGGCCGAACGCGCGAGCGCTCCGCGGTGCCACCGGACCAGCGCGGGCGAGCCCGCCGCGCGGGCACGAATCCAGTTCTTTCCCCAGAATCGAATGTGCTCGCGTGGTGTGCCGACCAATCGGTTGAATCGAACAGCGGATCGCGATTGCGCCGAGAAGTGGACGCGCACTTCGTTCCCGCGAGGTGAAGAATTGCTCGCGGCTCTCCGGATCATTCGGGGATCTGGTCGTTGAATGGTCCCTTCGAGCTAACTTGGGATCCGGCGAAATCGAGTTGTTGGCGGTGACCTGCGTCGTCGTGAATGATTTCCGCGAGCAGGGTTTCCGAGATGTTGCCGGTCTGTTGCGCGATCGTGGCGCCCTGGCTACGGTGATCATCGAACAGCGTGAACGAGGAGCTCGGGCCGCCTCTGGCGCGGTGGAGCTGGCGAGGTTCCGGCGCGTCCGCTGCCCGCGGGCTCCCGGAAGCAGCTGTTCAGGCCGTAGTCCGATGATGTCGAACCACGATTGAACTGAGCCGGGCGCGTCTGGCGGTGCGCTCCTTGTCCGTTCGCGTTCCGGGGTTTCTCGATCGTGCGCGAATGAATTGGGACGAGGATGCGAGGAGATTGTTCCGGGCGCTGTTTCCCGGGATGTCGCCTCTTTTTGCTCTGATCGGTCGGTGGTCCCGGCCGCGTCCGTCTCCGTCGACCAGTACGTGCCGGCCGGAACGAGGTCGGAATTCCGGAAGGGCTGGTGCCGTCATGTCGAAGAACCTCGCTCGGAGGCTGGAGGAGCGGTTCGCGGAGCTCGCCGGGATCCGGCCGGAGGCCGTGGCCGTGGTCGACGGCGAGCGGCACGTCAGCTACGGCGAACTGGAGGAGCGCTCGGCGGTGATCGCGCGCGGGCTGGCTGCGCGGGGGGTGCGCGGCGGGGACGTCGTGGGGTTGGCGCTGCCGAAGTCCGCCGAGCTCATCGCCTGCATGGTGGGTGTGCTCCGGGCCGGTGCGACCTACCTGCCGATGGACCCCGCCTACCCGGCGGAGCGGCTGCGGTACTTCCTGGCCGACGCCCGGCCGAGCTGCGTGGTCGTCGACGACGAGAGCGCGGCGCTGCTGCCGGACGCCCCGGCCGCGCGGCTCGGCGAACTCCTCGCCGAGGGGGACGAACCCCGACCGGGGGAGCAGGCGGGGGAGGCGGCGTACGTCATCTACACGTCCGGTTCCACCGGCGACCCCAAGGGCGTGCTGGTGGCCCACGCCAGCGTGACCGAGCTGGTGGACCGCACCGGGGAGCACTTCGACTTCGGCCCCGAGGACGTGTGGACGTTCTTCCACTCCCAGTGCTTCGACTTCTCGGTCTGGGAGATCTGGGGTCCGCTGCTCACCGGCGGGCGGATCGTGGTGGTGCCGTACCGGGTGAGCAGCTCACCGGCCGACTTCCTGCGGCTGCTGCGTCGCGAGCGCGTCACGGTGCTCAACCAGACCCCGTCGTCGTTCGCGCTGCTGAGCGAGACGGCGGCGGCGCACCCGGACGAACGCCCGGCGCCGCGCCACGTGATCTTCGGAGGGGAGCCGCTGGACTTCGCGCTGCTGCGCGGCTGGCACGACGCGGTGGGCCCGGCGACGACCTTCGCGAACATGTACGGCATCACCGAGACCACCGTGCACACCACGCTGCGGACCGTCACCGCCGAGGACGTCGAGACGGCCTCGGCCAGCGGGATCGGCCGAGCGCTGCCGCACCTGGCGGTGCACGTCCTGGACGAGCGGCTCGCGCCGGTCGCTCCCGGCGAGATCGGCGAGATCCACGTCTCGGGCGCCGGGGTCGCGATCGGGTACCTGAACAAGCCCGCGCTGACGGCGGATCGCTTCGTCGCCTGCCCCTTCGCCCCCGGTGAGCGGATGTACCGGTCCGGCGACCTGGCGCGGCTGCGCCACGACGGCGGGTTGGACTACGTCGGCCGGTCCGACGACCAGCTCAAGGTGCGCGGTTTCCGCATCGAACCGGGTGAGGTGGAGCGCGCGCTCGGCGAGCACCCGGACGTGGACCGCGCGGCGGTGCTCAAGCAGGACCTGCCGGGTGCCGGAGCCTCGCTGGTCGCCTACGTCTCACCCGGCGAGCTCGACGGCTCGGCACCGGGCGAGACCGAGCAGGTGGACCGGTGGCGGGAGGTCTACCAGGACACCTACGACGACCTGGCGTCCGCGGACGAGGCGGGCGCGTTCGTCGGCTGGAACCGCAGCTGGGACCAGCGGCCGATCCCGCTCGCGGAGATGCGGCGGTGGCGGGCCAGCACCGTCGACCGGATCCTGGAGCTCGAACCGGATCGCGTCCTGGAGATCGGGGCGGGAAGCGGCCTGCTGCTGGGGGAGATCGCCCCGAAGTGCTCCCGGTACTGGGCCACCGACCTGTCCGAGTCGGCCGTGGCGAACCTCCGCGCGCGCTTCGCCGACGGCCCCGGTGAGGTCCGCGTGCTGCACCGCCCGGCGCACGACTTCTCCGGCCTGCCGCAGGGCGCCTTCGACGTCGTGGTGCTCAACTCCGTGGTGCAGTACTTCCCGAGCTCGGCGTACCTGGAGCGCGTGCTCGCCGGAGCGGCGCGGCTGCTGGCGCCGGGCGGCCGGCTCTTCGTCGGCGACGTGCGGAACCTGGTGCTGCACCGGCACTTCGCCGCCGAGGTGGTGGGCTTGCGCCACGACGCGGAGGCGTTGACCGCGAGGCGGGCGCGGCGGCTGGTGGCGGCCGAGCTGGATCGGGACGGTGAACTGCTGGTCGATCCGAGGTTCTTCGCGCGGCTGCTCGGCCCGGACCACGACCTCACCGGGGTGCGGGTCCGCGTCAAGGCCGAGAACGCGGACAACGAGCTCAGCGCCTATCGCTACGACGTGGTGCTGCGCCGCGCCGGATCCGGCGGTGGCCCCGACGGGGAGCTCGCCGAGCTCGACTGGGGGTCCGAGTGCTCCGACCTGGCCGGGTTGCGGGAGGCCCTGGCCGGGACGCGGAGCGAAGTGCGGGTGCGCGGGGTGCCGAACCGGCGCGTCGCGCGCGGCGCCCGGTGGCTGGCCGCGCTGGACGGTGACGGGGACTGGCCGCCTCGCGCGGAGGTCGGCGGCTACGACCCCGCCGAGCTGTGCGAGCTCGGGACCCGGCTCGGCTTCGCGGCGACCGCGACCTGGAACGCGCAGGACCCGGCCCGCTTCGACCTCGTGCTCTGCCGCCCCGGCCGGGTGCGCTGGGAGCGCACCCCGCCCGCCGTGGCCGACGGGGAACCGCTGACCAGCGAACCGATGCGCTCCGGCCCGGCGCGGCGCCGCCGGGGGAACGCGATCCGGGAGTGGCTCGGTCGGCGGCTCCCGCACCACCTGGTGCCCTCCGCGGTCGTGGTGGTGGACGAGTTCCCGCTGACCGCGAACGGGAAGCTGGACAAGCGGGCCCTCCTCGACCGGCACCGCCCGGGCCCCGACTCGGCACCCGCGCCCGCCACCGAGCAGGAGACGGTGCTCGTGCGCCTCGTCGCCGACGTGCTCGGGTCGCCGGTGGTGTCCCCGGCGGACGGCTTCCTGGAGGTGGGCGGGGATTCGCTGTCCGCGGCCCGGGTGGTGAACCGGCTGCGCACCGAGCTCGGGGTGGAGGTCTCGGTGAAGGACGTGCTCGGCGCCACCGCGCTCGCCGAGCTCGCGCGCATCGCGGCGGAGGCGCCGCGGGCCCGGCCGCCGCTCGCGCGGACCGGAGCGGCCCCGGCGCGGTACCCGCTGTCGGCCGCGCAGCGCAGCCTGTGGTTCAACGCCCGCCTCGCGGGCGCCTCCTCGACCTACAACGTGCCGGTGTGCTTCGACCTCTCCGGCGAGGTCGACACCGGTCGGCTCGCCGCGGCGTTCCGGCGCCTGGTGGCGGGAACGGACGTCCTGCGCAGCCGCTTCCTCGTGGACGAGCGCGGGGATCCGGTGCAGGAGGTGCTGCCGGCCGACGCGCTCGACGAGATCGTCGAGGAGCGGGCCCCCGCCCCGGGCGAGTCGGTCGAGGAGGCCACCGCCCGGCTCACCGCGCGGCCGTTCCAGCTCGACGCGCAGGTCCCGAGTCGCCTGTTCCTCCTGCGCTGCGGTGCTGACCGGGTGCGCGCACTGCTGGTCTTCCACCACATCGTCGTCGACGGCTGGTCGCTCCGGCCGATCCTGCACCGGCTCGCCGCCTGCTACGCCGGTGCCGACCCGGAGCGAGGGACTCGCTACGCCGACTACCTGGCCTGGCGGCAGGTGCTGCTCGGCACCGAGAGCGAGCCCACCGCGCTGCGCCGGGAGCAGACCCGGTACTGGCGCGGGCGGCTCGCCGACCTCGCCCCGCTGCTGCGGCTGCCGACCGACCGGCCCCGCCCGCCGGAGTTCGACGAGCGCGGAGCATCGCACCGCTTCGTGCTCGGCGCGGACACCGCGCGGCGCATCGACCGCGCGGCCCGCGAACACGACTGCACCCCGTTCATGCTGCTGCAAACGGCGCTCGGGGTGCTGCTGGCGCGGCTGAGCGGCGCGACCGACGTGCCGATCGGGATCGCCGTGTCCGGGCGGGACGATCCCGCGCTGCACGAGGCGATCGGCAACTTCGCCAACACCGTCGTGCTGCGGCTGGACCTGCGCGGTCATCCGACGTTCGCCGAGCTGCTCGCCCAGGTCGCCGAGCTGAGCCTGAGCGCTTACCAGCACCAGGACCTGCCGTTCGAGTCCGTGGTCAACGCCCTCAACCCGGAGCGCTCGCTGAGCCACCACCCCGTCTACCAGGTGCTGTCGACCTTCCAGGACGCCGAGGCCGAGCACCTGGAGCTACCGGGGGTCGAGGCGACCCCGGTCCCGGTGGACTCCGGCCGGGCGCGGTTCGACCTCGTCTTCGACTTCGTCCCCCGGGACGCGGAGATCTCCGCGACCGTGGAGTACCCGACCGCGCTGTTCGACCCGGGCACGATCAGCGCGCTGGCCGAGAGGTTCCGCCTCGTGCTGGAGGCGCTGCTGGCGGATCCCGGTTCCGCCGCGTTCGCGGGCGACCTGAGGCTGCCCGCGGAGCGCGCGGCCTACGAGGTGGCCTGCGCCCCCCGGCCCGCCGACGTCGGAGACGACACGGTGTTCGACCGCGTCCGCCGCCGCGCGCTCGCCGAACCGGACCGGATCGCCGTGCTCTCCGACGCGGAATCCCTCACCTACGGGCAGTTGCTGAGCCGGGCGGAGGCGATCGGGAACCTGCTGCGGCATCGCGGCGTCCGGCCCGGGGACCTGGTGGCGCTGCTGCTCGATCGCACCGGCGATCTGGTCGCGTCGCTGCTCGGAGTGATGTCGGCGGGCGCGGCGTACCTGCCGCTCGACCCGGCCCACCCGCCGGACCGGATCGCCCACGTCCTCGGTCAGGCCGGACCCCGGCTCGTCGTCGCCGACACCGGGCACGAGCTGTTACCGGACTCGGTGGCCGACCAGGTCGTCGACCTCACGGGCGCGGAGTCCGGCACCCGGCCACCGCGGGCCGTCGGCCCGGACTCCACGGCTTACGTCATCTACACCTCAGGTTCGACCGGAGCGCCCAAGGGCGTCGAGATCACGCACCGCTCGCTGGCGAGCTTCCTGCTCGGCATGGCGGACGTGCTGGGCACGGCGGAGGACGACGTCGTGCTCGCCACCGCCCCGATCGCGTTCGACATCTCCGGGATGGAGATCCTGCTGCCGTTGCTGCGCGGCGCCCGGGTCGTGCTGCTGCCCGCCGGGGTCACCGCCCAGCCCGACGTGCTCGGTGAACTGATCCACCGCTGGCGGCCCACCCTCGTCGAGGGGACGCCGACGATGTGGCAGCTGCTGCGCGAGTACGGCTGGACCGCGCCGCCCGGCATCACGGCGCTGTGCGGCGGGGAAGCGCTCACCGAGGACCTCGCGGACTACCTGGTCGAGATCGCGGACTCCGCGTGGAACGTCTACGGGCCCACCGAGACGACGGTCTGGTGCACCGCGCACCGGTTGCACCCCGGTGGATCCCCGGCGCTCGGACGGCCGGTGCACGACGCGCGGCTGCACGTCCTGGACCGGCACCTTCGACCGGTGCCTCCGGGCGCGGTGGGGGAGCTGCACATCTCCGGCGCCGGGCTGGCCCGCGGCTACTGGCGGCGGCCGGACCTCACCGCAGCGCGCTACGTCGCGGATCCGCACGACGAACCCGGATCCCGGTTCTACCGGACCGGCGACCTCGTCAGCTGGACGACAGCCGGGGAGATCCACTTCGTCGGTCGCGACGACGGGCAGGTGAAGCTGCGCGGCCACCGCATCGAGCTCGGCGAGGTCCGGGCGCGGCTGCTCGCCCACGAGGCCGTCGAGGCGGCCGAGGTCGTCGTCCGGGAGGACGCCTCCGGGGCGCAGGTCCTGGTGGCCTTCGCGGTGCTCACCGCGAGCCGGGGAAGCGACGAGCTCAGGGCGCACCTGCGGGCCGCGCTGCCCGAGTACATGGTGCCCGCGGCGATCGTCGTGCTGGACTCGTTCCCGCTGACCCCCAACGGGAAGGTGGACCGGGCCGCCCTGCCCTTCGATCCCGGTGGCGGTGCCGGAGCCGTCCGGGCGGCGACCGCGGACCAGGCGACGCTGCTCGCCGTCCTCTCCGACTCGCTCGGCGTCGAGGCCGGGGTGACCGACGACTTCTTCGCCCTCGGCGGCAACAGCGTCTCGGCCCTGCGGCTGTGCGCGCTGGCACGACGGCGCGGACTCGCGGTCGAACCCGCCGACGTCTTCGCGGGGCGCACCGTGCGCGGGATGCTCGACGTCCTCGCCGAACGCGGCGACGACCGGCGGCGACTGCTGGAGTTCCACGGAGGCGCCGCGCGGCGGGTGTTCTGCTTCTACCCGAAGGAAGGAATCGGCTGGCACTTCGCCGAACTCGCCCGCGCCCTGGGCGAGGACGTCGCGGTGCTGGCGTTCCACTCCCCGATGCTGTCCGGCGGAGCCGTGCCCGGCACCGTCGAGGAGGTCGCGGCCGCACACCTCGACGACGTGCTCGCGGCGCGGCCGGACGGGCCGTTTCACTTGGTGGGGTGGTCGTTCGGCGGCGTGCTCGCCTACGAGGTCGCTCGGTTGCTGCTGGCTCGCGGACACGCGGTAGGTTCGTTGACCGTGCTCGACATCGCCCCGTTCACCGGGCCGGTGCCGCCGTGGCCCGAAGGGTTGCCGACGGCGCTGGAACGGGCCCGCGAGGACGGCGAGGAAGCCCTGCTGGCCCCGGTCGCCCGGGTGCACGAGGTGCTGGTCGAGCGCCATCGAGCCGAGCCCGCCCCGGTGGCGGTGACCTACGCTTCCTCGCTCGACACGGCCGACCCGCGCGCCGACGCAGCGGGCTGGCGGAATCTCACCGGGATCGAGCCGCGCACCGCGCACCTGGACGCCCCGCACCGCGAGCTGCTGCGGCCCGAGGCCGCCGCGACCCTCGCCGGTGTCCTGCGCGCGCACCTCACCGACGAACCCACCGATCAGGAGGTACTTCCGTGACCAGCCCCTTCGACGACGAGTCGGCCTCGTTCGCCGTGCTGCGCAACGATCGCGCGCAGCACTCGTTGTGGCCCGGCGCCCTCCCGGGCCCCGACGGGTGGCACCAGGTGTTCGGGCCCGCGAGCCGGGCCGAGTGCGAGGAGTACGTCACCGAGCACTGGACGGACCTCACCCGTGCTTGAGACCGACACCGGCCGGACCGCGGCGGAGTCCCGGCAGGACCTGCTCGCGATCGGCCCGCTGCTGATCGGAGCGCTGCTCGCCCCGATCGACTACTTCATCGTCAACCTCACGCTGCCGGCCATCAGGGCCGACCTGGCGGCCGAGGGCTGGCAGCTGCAATTCGTCATCTCCGCCTACGCGGTTCCGTACGCGCTCGGGTTGATCCCCGGCGGACGGCTGGGCGACCGGTTCGGGCGCAGGAGGCTGTTCCTGCTGGGCCTCACCGGATTCGTGCTGGCCTCCGTCGGCTGCGGGCTGGCGACGAACGCCTACGCGCTCATCGCGGGGCGCTTCGCCCAGGGGATCGCGGTGGCGATGTTCCTGCCGCAGGTGCTGGCGACCTTCCGCGCGGCGCTCGCCGTGCGCCACCAGACCAGGGTGATCGCGGCCTACGGCTTCGTGTTCGGGCTCGGCGCCATCGTCGGGCAGGTCGGCGGCGGGCTGCTGCTGGAAGCCGACGTGCTCGGACTCGGCTGGCGCGCGATCTTCTGGATCAACGTGCCCGTCGGCCTGCTCGCCCTCGCGGGAGCCCGCGCCTGGGCGCGGGAGAACTTCGGCGACCGCGACGGTTCCGTCGACCTCGCCGGGGCGGTGAGCCTGTGCCTGCTCATCGGACTGGTGATCGTCCCGCTGTCCCTGGGACGATCGCTGGGCTGGCCCTGGTGGACCTTCGCCTGCCTGCTGGCCGCCGTCCCGCTGGGCTGGTGGTTCGTGCGGTTCCAGCGGAACCGGACCTCGGTGCGGCCGCTGGTCGACGTCGAGCTGATCCGCGGTCCCGTCGTCTGGCGCGGGTTGCTGCTGGCGTTCTGGTTCTACACCGACAGCATCTTCTTCCTCGGCTTCGGCCTGTACCTGCAGGAGGGCCTGGGGTGGAGCGCGGTCGACGCCGCGATGCTGTTCCTGCCGTTCTCCGCGGGATTCATCGTGGGGCCGCTGGTGGTCCCCCGGCTGGTCGCGCTGACCGGCCGGTACGCCGTCACCGTCGGATTCGCCGTGATCGCGGCCGGATTCGGGGCGCAGGTCGCCGCGCTGGCCACCTCGAACGGACCCGGCGCCCCGCTCGTGATCGGGTTGGTGGTCGCCGGGATCGGGCACGGGCTGGTGCTGTCCTCGCTGACCAGGGTGCTGATGATGGGCGTCCAGCGCCGGTGGGCCGGGCAGATCTCCAGCTTGGTCAGCTCGTCGATGCAGCTCGGTTCGGCCTCCGGGGTGGCCGGCTTCGGCCTGGTGCTGTTCGCGGCCCTCGGCGGGCGCACCGACGCGCGGTCCTACAGCGCCGCCTTCGCGGTCGCGGAGTCCTGCCTGACGGCCGCGCTCCTCGGCTGCCTGCTGCTGAGCCTGTCGCTGGCCCGCGTGCTGCGCACCGCTGCCGCGGTGGAGTGAGAGAGAGGACGAACGGGGATGCGTGATGGGTTCGCAGTGGCCGTCATCGGAACCGGCCCGCGCGGGGTGTCCGTCATCGAACGGCTGGTCACCCGGATCGGCGAGCGCGGGTGGACCGGCCGGGTGACGGTGTACGCGATCGACGCCGTCGAGGTGGGCTGCGGACGCACCTGGCGCACCGATCAACCCGACGAGCTGCTGATGGACAACTCCACCGACGAGCTCACCATGTTCTCCGGCCCCGCCGACGACGGACCGGTCCGCGCCGGGCACGGGCCGACGCTGGCGGAGTGGTACCGCGGTTCCGGGCGCACCGCGGGCGTCCGCATCGGGGACGCGGTGTACGCGCCGCGCCGCGCCTACGGCGAATATCTCCGCGAGGGCTTCGACGCCGTGCGGCGCCACGCGCCGGAACAGGTCCGGGTCGTGCCCGTGCACGACGAGGTCGTGGCGGTGACGAAGGACGACGGCTACGCCGTGGTGCTCAAGTCCGCTCCGGACCTGCTGGTGGACCGGGTCGTGTTCGCCACCGGCCACCCCGAGCACGAGGCCGACGCCGAACCCGCCGGGCTCGGCGGAGCGGGGCTGCACGAGCGGGATTTCCCGTTCGTGCGGTCCCGCCCCGCGGCCGAGATGGACCTCGACCGGGTGGTCGCCGGGAGCGCCGTCGGGGTCCTCGGGATGGGCTTGTCCTTCTACGACGTGCTGATCTCCCTCACCGCCGGGCGCGGCGGCGAGTTCGTCCGCGATCCGGCGGGAACCCTCCGGTACCGGCCGAGCGGCGCCGAGCCCGCCCGGATCGTCGCCGGATCCCGCACGGCGGTGCCGATCCGGGTGCGCGGGGTGCACCAGCGGCTCGGCCCCCGCACCTACGCGCCGGTGCTGTTCACCGAGGCCCGGGTGCGGGCGCTGCGGGCGCGCGGGAAGAACGACTTCGCGGTCGACGTGCAGCCTTGGGTCGACGCCGAGGTGAACGTCGCCTACTTCCGGGCGCTGCTCGCCGCCGAGCGCGGCCAGCGGACCGCCGACCGCTTCGCGCGCGTGCTCGCCGGGGCCGACCCCGCCGATCCGCGGCAGGCGGTGCTCGACGCGCTGGCCGAGGTGGGCGCCGCCGGGTACCGGCCGCTCGACCTGCGCGCCCACGCCGATCCCTTCCGCGGGGTGCGGTTCGCGGATCCGGCCGGGTTCCAGTCCGCCCTGTGCCGGGTGGTGCGCGAGGACCTCGAGCACGCCGAGGCGGGCAACATCGACGATCCGCTCAAGTCCGCCCTGGAGGTGCTGCGCACCACCCGCGATCTCCAACGGCTCGCCGTCGACCACGGCGGACTGACCCCGGCGGCGCACCGGGCGTTCGTCTCCGAGGTCGCCCAACCGCTGTCCTTCCTGTCCGCCGGAACACCGCTGGTGCGCGCCGAGCAGTTCCTGGCGCTGGTCGACAGCGGGCACCTGGGCGTCGTCGGCCCGCGCACCGAGTGCTCCTGGGATCCCGGCCACGACCGGCTCGCGATGCACTCGCCCCAGGTCGCCGGTTCGCGGGTGCGGGTGGACGCGCTCGTCGACGCCAGGCTGCCCAGGCCCGACCTGCACCGCGACAGCTCCCCGCTGACCAAGCAGCTGATCAAGGAGGGGATCTGGAACAGCTTCGTCAACCGCGCCGACGGCGAGGAGTTCGACACCGGCGGGGTCGCGGTGACCGAGGCGCCCTTCCACCCCCTCGACAGCGCGGGCGATCCCGACCGGGGCCTCTACGTCCTCGGCCTGCCCACCGAGCACGTCCGGTGGTTCATGCAGGTCGGCACGACGCCGCCCGGCTACGAGCACCGCGGCCTCGGCGCCGATTCCGAGGCCGTCGTGGCGGACCTGCTGCGTTCGTGACCAGAGGAGGAGGCCCCGTGAACCCCTGAGCCCGACCGCGTCCCCGCCCCACGACCTGCCCAGAGACGAGCCAGCGCTCCGTGGCCGAGGCCACGAGAAGGGACGGCGCGCAGTGCGCACCATGTTGAAGTCGAAGATCCATCGAGCCACCGTCACGCAGGCGGACCTGCACTACGTGGGTTCGCTGACGATCAGCAGGGACCTCATGGACCAGGCGGACCTGATGACCGGCGAGCGCGTCGACGTCGTGGACGTCGACAACGGGGCGCGGCTGACCACCTACGTCATCGAGGGCGAGGCCGGTGCGGGCGTCATCGGCATCAACGGCGCCGCGGCCCGGCTCATCCAGCCGGGAGACCTCGTCATCATCCTGGCCTACGCGCTGGTGGACGACGAGCGCGCCCGCCGCCTCGAACCGCGGGTGCTGTTCGTCGACGGCGAGAACCGCGTCCTCGACGAGGGCGCGGACCCCGCCGCGGTGCCCCCGGGCTCCGAGCTGCGCCGCGGCGACCGAACGGAGCGCTAGGCCGGGGACGGGGCGGGCGCGTGCCGGTGTCCGCCCCGAGTCCCGCTAGCGGCGCCGCGGCTTGCCCTTGCCGGAACGCCCGCCCGGACGCGGTGCCCGGTTCGCGGCGGGCTTGGCGCGGACCGTCTTGGCGGGGCGCTCACCCCGCGCCGAGGCCCGCTCCTGCTGGCCGCGGGTGCTGTTGGCGGTGCGGCCGCGGACTACGCCGATGAACTCCTCCACCAGGTCGCCCGTCCCGTCCTCCGGCCAGGCCAGCGCCACGCGGGACTGCGGCACGTCCGCGACCGGCCGGTAGGTGAGGTCCTTGCGGTGGTGCAGCCGGGCGAGCGACTGGGGGACCACGAGCAGCCCGACCCCGGCGGCCACCAGCTCGATCGCGGCGCCGGTCGTGGCCGGCCGCTCGATCGCGGGCCGCCCCGGCGGGGCCGTCCAGCCGAGGGCGTCGTCCAGCGGGTGCAGCACGAGCTCGTCGGCCAGGTCGGCGGGGGACACCTCCTCAGCGGCGGTGACCACGTGATCCTTCGGCACGACGACCACGGTCGTCTCGGTGTAGAGCGGGATCGCGTGCAGGCCGTCCCGATCGGTGGGCAGCCGCAGCAGCACGGCGTCGACCGCGCCCTCCCGGGCCAGGCCGGCGGCGGCCGCGGCGGTGGTGCTCACGAGGTCCAGCGGGACCGACGGGCGGCGCTCGGCCCAGATGCGCGCCCACTTGCCGGGCGTCACCCCCGGGACGTAGCCGAGGGAGAACGAGGGGGAGTCGACCGAGCCTGCCACGGGCCCAGGCTACCGGGCGTCACCGCAGGTACCGCGCTCCCCGGTCCGTACCCTGGAGGCCATGACGTCGCAGAAGACCTCCCAGACGATGAAGCCCGCAACCGCGGCGAAGAAGCTGAACGTGTACCTCGAAGCCACCCCCGCGGAGTTCCAGGAGGGTGTCGTCTCCCGCGACGAGCTCAACTCCCTGCAGACCGACCCGCCGGAGTGGCTGCGCGAGCTGCGCCGCAACGGCCCGCACCCGCGCCAGGTGGTCGCCGCCAAGCTCGGCGTGTCCATCGGGGGTCTCGCGCGCGCCGGGATCACCGAAGCGCTCACCACCGAGCAGATCAACGCGCTGAAGGAGCAGAACCCGGCCTGGCTGGAGCAGGAGCGCGCCACCCAGGCCGAGGTCCGCAAGGAGGCGTCCCGCGCCAAGGAGAAGGAGAGGGCCGCCCGCCAGTCCTGACGAGCGGCACCGGTCCGGGGCGCCCTGGACCGGAGCGCCCCGGACCTGCGGGTCAGTGCTTGCCGAGCTCGCCGTCCACCCGGCGCCAGATGCCCGCCGGGTTCCCGTCCGCGAGGACCTCGGGCAGCAGCGCGGCGGGCACGTCCTGGTAGGCGACCGGCCGCAGGAACCGCTCGATCGCGCGCGAGCCCACCGAGGTGGTGCGGGAGTCCGAAGTGGACGGGAACGGGCCGCCGTGCACCATCGCGTGCCCGACCTCGACACCGGTGGGCCATCCGTTGAACAGGATCCGCCCGGCCTTGCGCTCCAGGACGGGCAGCAGCGCGCCGGCCTCGGCCAGGTCGGCCTCGGTGGCGTGCACGGTCGCGGTGAGCTGCCCGTCCAGCCCGGCCGCGAGCGAGCGGACCTGCTCGGCGTCCCGGCAGCGGATCACCACGGAGCAGGAGCCGAAGACCTCCTCGTCGAGACCGCCCGTGAGGAACGCGGCCGCGTCGGTCACCAGCAGCGCCGCCCGGCACGACTGCGGCGCGTCGGACTCCCGTCCACGAGCCAGCACCTGCACGCCGTCGGCGGACGCGAGCCGATCCACCCCGGCTTCGTACGCGCGGGCGATCCCGGGCGTGAGCATCGGCGTGGGGCTGGTCGCGGTGACCGCCTCGGCCGCGCCGTCCAGGAAGGCGCCCAGCTCCGGCCCGTCGACGGCGATCACCAGGCCGGGGTTGGTGCAGAACTGCCCGGAACCCGTGGTGAGCGAGCCGACGAACTCCCCGCCGAGCTCCGCCGCCCGGGCGGTGAGCGCCCCCGGCAGCAGGAAGACGGGGTTGATGCTGCTCATCTCCGCGTACACCGGGATCGGCTGCGGCCTGCGCTGCGCGGCGGCGCAGATCGAGAGACCCGCGACGCGGGAACCGGTGAAGCCGACCGCCTGGATCCGCGGATCGCTCACCAGCGCGGTCCCCAGCCCCGGCCCGGTTCCGTAGAGCAGTGAGAAGGTGCCCGCCGGCAGCCCGCACGACGCCACCGCGTCGCTGATGGCTCGCGCCACCAGCTCGCAGGTCCCCGGGTGGGCGTCGTGCGCCTTGACCACCACGGGACACCCGGCGGCCAGCGCGGAGGCCGTGTCACCGCCCGCCACCGAGAACGCCAGCGGGAAGTTGCTCGCGCCGAACACGGCGACCGGGCCCAGCGGGATCGCGCGCTGCCGGATGTCGGCGCGCGGAGCGGGAGCGCGGTCGGGCAGCGCCGGGTCGATGCGAGCCTCGGTGAAGCTGCCCTCCCGAACCACCTGGGCGAACAACCGCAGCTGGCCGGTGGTGCGGCCCCGTTCCCCGGTCGTGCGGGCCAACGGCAACCCGCTCTCGCGGTGGGCGCGCTCCGAGAGCACCGCGCCGACGGCCTCGATGTTGTCGGCGATGGTCTCCAGGAACGTCGCGCGCTGCTCGAAGGTGGTGGCGCGGTAGGCCTCGTACGCCTCCTCCGCCGCCGCGCAGGCCCGCTCGACCTCCGCATCACCGCCGTAGCCGTAAGCCGGTTCCAGCTCGGCTCCGGTGCCGGGATCGATGGCGCGGATCCGCTCGCCCGCGCCGAAGACCGGGACGCCCGCGATCAGCATCCGCCCGGTGAGCTCGGTGGCGGTGGGGGCTGTGGTCATGCGATGAGACCTCCTGGGTCCGTCGGGTCTGGTTCCTCGGGGGTTCAGGAATGCGGACGGTGGCGACGGCGTGCGCACCCCGCTGCGGAGGACATTAGGATCCGCGGCCGATGCGTGTCCAACTCCGATCTCGCATCGGCCGATGGGGGAACAGCACCGCGCAGCGGGGGACGACGATGTTCGAGGTCCACCAGCTCTCCGGGTTCGCGGCGGTCGCGGCGGAATCGCACCACTGCCGGGCCGCAGCTGGCACGCCCCGCTGAGCAGGCCCGCGACGCCGGCCGTGCGCCGCGTCCTCGCTGGTGAGGCCGGGTCGCGGCCTGCGGCGTGCTGCTGGCGGCGCGGAAGCGGCTGTCGCACGTGGGTGATGCGCTGCGGGCACTGGTCACCCGCGAGCAACTGGACGTGCTGTCCCCCGGTGCGC
Source organism: Saccharopolyspora antibiotica (assembly GCF_047200635.1). Taxonomy (NCBI): domain Bacteria; kingdom Bacillati; phylum Actinomycetota; class Actinomycetes; order Pseudonocardiales; family Pseudonocardiaceae; genus Saccharopolyspora; species Saccharopolyspora antibiotica. Next base: position 207,817 of record NZ_JBJZOI010000004.1, read on the forward strand.
TGGACCTCGGCCCCGGCCGGCCGCCGACCACCCGGCCGGAGCGGGACTCGCCCCGGCTGCTGGCGGGGCCGCCGCTGGCCGCGCCGCCGGAGCCGCCGCACCCCGCCGACGTCGACGCCGCCGACGTCGTCCCGCACTCGCGACGGACACCCGCCGCTGCCACGAGCCGCTGGTCTTTCGGGAGGCCCACGTCTCACCGCGCCGCCCGCAGCACGCCCGCCAGCTGCGCACCGTGCTGGCGCTCGTGCTAGCGGGCTTCGGCATCGCGCTGGTGCCCTCGACGGCAGCGCTGCTGAGCCCCGGCGGCGCTGTCCCGCGCGCGGTCGAGCTGCCACCCGCGACCGGTCGAGTTGCACCAGGCGCGGCGCCGGGCAACGGCGCTCCCGCGCTCACCGCCCCGCTGAACAGCCGCCCGGTTTCGCGGCGGGCGGTGCGCGCCCGCTCGGCACGGCCTCCCGGAGCGACTAGGACTTCGCCGGGCCGGCACCCGAGGCGGTCTCCGCCGGCTCGTCCGCTGCCGCTGGTTCCGCTGGTTCCGCGCCTTCGCCCTCGGCCGCCACCTCGGCCTCGGCCGGTACCGGCTTCGCCGTCGCCCGGCGCTCGTAGCCGAGCAGGTGATCCCGCAGCAGCAGGTGCGGGAAGCGGTAACCGCCCTCCAGCCGGGCGAGCATCCCGTGCCGGGCGAGCGCCCGCAGCAACCGCACCCGCCGGACCGGCAGCTCGCTGAGCGCCATCACCCGCGCCAGCCACTCCGAGGCCGCGGTCTTCGCCGTGTCGAAGGGGAACACGTCGGCGTGCCACGCGGCGGGCGCGGCGAGCCCCGCCACCAGCAGGCCGAGCCCCGCGTCGAGGGCCCGTTCGTCCAGCAGTGGTCCGCTGAACAGCACCGGCAGCACCCCGAGCAGCCCGGCGACGGCCACCACCGGGGCCGAGGTCCGCAGCAGCGCCGAGCCCTTCCCGTCGAAGGCCTCGTACTGGTCCTCGCCGAACTGCCACCACACCTCGTCCCGGGCGGCCGTGGTCAACCCGGCGACCACGCCCAGCACGATCCCGATGCCCATCGAGGTCAGCAGCTCGCGGGGGCCGAGCCAGAACATCGACACCCCCACCAGCACGGCTCCGGCCGCGCCGAGCGCCGCGCTGTTGCCCGGCATCTTCGACCACGCCTCCACCGCGCTCAGGATGGTGAGGAACGCGGCGAGGACGACCACCGGCGCACCGATCCACCACGGCTGCGCGGCGAGCCAGTTCGTCGCGGGCGTGACCAGCCCGACCAGCGCGAGGCTCACCACCAGCCCGATCAGGTAACCGGCCACGGCGGTCACCCAGCCCTGCGGGATGCTCCCGGACTTCTCGGCTGGCCGGACCCACGGCAACGTGGACAGGTGGTCGAGGAAGGCGACGTAGCCGACCAGCAGCACCGCCGTCACCAGGGCCGCGGCCGGGCCCAGCAGCATCCCCATCGCCAGCGTGGTCCCGGTGACCGACCCCGCCAGCAACCCGGGCAGCCCGCGGCCGAACACGTGCACCAGGGTGCTGGAGGGCAGGAAGCACGCCCAGGCCACCAGGCTGGGCAGCCGGGTCCGGGCGCTGAGGTCGTTGCACAGCGGGCTCGCCGAGACCCGGGCCAGGAACCGCAGCGTGCGCAGCACCTTCTCCGGCGGGTAGCCGAGGTCCTCGACGTGCCGGGCGGGTACCGCGGACAGGTAGGTGTCGAAGACGGTGCGCCGACGTTCCTCCGGCGTGCCGGAGAGCACGATCTCCGCGGGCGTCCGGTCCTGGTAGGCCAGCGCCATCAGGCTCAGCATCAGCGGTGAGTCCAGCAGCTGCCACAGCTCCGGGTCGGTGCGCAGGGCCGAGCGCACGCCCTCCGCGCGGCGACCGAGCCGGGTGAAGAACTCCACGACCTGCTTGCGGGTCAGCGGGTTGATCGTGACGACGTTGGCCAGCTGCAACGGCGTCGTGAGCGCCTCGTGCTCCGCGCTGCGGCAGCAGACGACCAGCTCGGGCAGGGAGAACTGGTCGCGCAGCTTGTTGATCTCGGTGACGCAGCGCTCCTGGTACTCGCGGGGGACCTCGTCGAGCCCGTCGAGCATCAGCCCGATCCGCCCCTGCTCCAACCAGATCCGGCCCAGCGAGGGATGGATGGTGTACCGGCGTTCGATCTCCCGCAGCAGCCACTTCTCGAAGTCGCCGGGCGGGGCGGGCCTGCGGTTGTCCCAGCGCCATCCCGACATCGCCCACGAACCGAGGTCGATGATCAGCGGAATCGGCCGGTGCTGGTCGCCCGTCGCGCGCACCGCGAGCTCGCGGGTGAGCTCCAGCAGCAGCGTCGACTTGCCCGCTCCCGGAGCGCCGAGGATCAGCAGCTGGCCGCGCGCGTCGTCGAGGGTCTGCACCAGATCGGCGTGCGCGGGCAGCCGGGCCTTCTTGCCCTCGCCGGTCCGCAGCACCACGTCGGCCGGCCGGGCGACCGTCGCCGGGACGTCCTCCCCGTCGAGCAGCCCGTGGACGTGTTCCGCAAGCGAACCGCCGAGCCGTTCGCGCGCGTACCGCTCGGCGCTGGCCGCGGACCGCTCGCGGTTGGTGGGGGAGTTGAGCCGCCGCGCCGTGATGGGCTTGTCGGCGTTGGTGATGCGCTCCCAGCCCGCCAGCGCCGCCGCGAACAGCAGGAAGACGATCACCAGCGGCCACAGCACCGCTGCCAGCGGCTGCAGGAAGCCGGGCAGCCTCCCACCGGTGCCGATGCTGATGGCGGTGGGGACCAGGACCAGCGTGACCGCACTGCCTGCCCCGATGAGCAGTGCCGTCCGCACCGTGCGGGCGAGCCTGTTCTGCATGATCGTCTCTCCACGAGTCGGCAACCGCGCGTGCGCCTAGAACTATGGTCGGGTGGGCACGGACTGTAAACGCTCCATTCCGGTCGGTGTGGCCGAGTGTGATCGGCGACGCGACGAACGGCACCGATCGAGCGCCGGAACACCGGAGCGGACCCCGCGGCGGGGGAGGCGAACGATCACGGGGGCACAGTCTTCCAGCGGGCGGCCCGCGGGATCCGACGGGCCGCGGCGCGGCGGCGGCCGGGTAGCGGATGCGGGACGCGCGGGCGCGCCGCCCGCTCGGCGCCCCAGCGCGCCGGATGCGATGCACCCCCAGGACAACGCATCCGGCGCGGTTCCGCCGTCGCGGCGGTTTCCTGACCCCCGGATCCGGTGGCGAGGACGCGCGACCCGGCTCGGGCGCGCGGCGACCAGTCGCGCGTCCCGGCGGGGCCGGAGTTCCGCGACTGAGTTGATTCCCGCTGGTGAGCAGCTTAATTTGCGGCGGCTGCCGAGGACAAGGGGATCACCGACCGCCGACGGCCCGCGCACCCCCTGGCTCGGCGGGCGCGTCGTCGTTCCCGGCTGCGGCGCCGCGGCGCGCCCCGGCCCGGCCGCTGCGCGACCAGCTCGGCCGCGGCCGCCCGGAACCGGTCGGTGACCTGCGCGAGCGCGGCATCGCGGTCACCAGATCAGCGAGCGCGGAGCCCGGTCGCGGACCGGGCTCGCCGTCGCCGTGCCGCGCAGCCGGCTCGCTTCGGTCTCGGAGCTCTCGGTGGGCCAGCTCACCGACCAGCGGCGGTTCCTCGGACCGCGGTCGCCCGAGCCCCACCGGGAGCGGGGCGTCCGATGGCGGCGCGCGCCGCTCGGCGCAACCACCAGGTTCGCCCCGCCCAGCACCTCCAGCGGCTCGCTGCCGCCGGGACAGCGTCCCAGGCCGAGATCGTCGGCGGTCTCGCAGTCCTGCTCGGGATCACCACCGGCTACCCGACCTGCTGCGAGGACCGCGCGGGCGGGCGTGGACCGGAGGGCGGCGCTGAGCCCGGCGCGGGCTCAGCGCCGTCCTGCGTCCCGGGCCGGTGGTGCGGGAACCGCGTGCCGTGCGCCCATTCGACGAGCGGTTCGGCGACCACGCGGAAGTCCAGGCCCGCCGGGCTGAGGGAGTAGGCGGGAGCCGCGCCGCGAGCCCGGCTGACCAGGCCGCGCCGTTCGAGCTCGCCGAGCCGCTGGGAGAGCGTGACCTGGCTGATCCCGACCTCGCGGGCCAGCTCGTTGAAGCCGTGCGGTCCGGTCAGCAGCACGCAGACCACGTGGATGGCCCACTTCTCCTGGAACAGCCCGAGCGGGCCCGCGGTCCCGGGGGGATCGGTGCCCAGCCGGTGCCGATCGGCCCACGCGAGCAGCTCGGCGAGCACGGGCAGCAGTCCCGAGCCGCGCTCGGTCAGCGAGTAACGGGTGCGCGGCGGTGCCCCGTCGAGGACCTCGCGGCGCACGAGTCCCGCGTCCGCCAGCTCGGAGAGGCGTTGCTTGAGCGTGCTCGGTCCCGGGCCCCGGACCACCCGGCGCAGGTCGTTGAAACCGCTCGGCCCCGCGCCCAGCGCGTGCACGACGTGCCACGACCAGCGGCTGTTGAGCGCGCCGACCGCGGCGACGAACGTCTCGTCGTAGCGGAGCTCCCCTGTGCTTCCGGGCACGATCCCATGATACGACGCCACGATCGTGCGATTGCCTTTCCAGATCAGGTCCTGTTTTCTTAGTGGTGTCGAGCCGAGATCGCCGATGTCGCTCGACCTGCTGTGCAGCGGTGGGTCCCGCTTGGAGGGAAGTCCCCTTCGCGCCCCGCTGCTCCTGCGGAACCCGACCGGCAACACCGGAATCGACCGGTGGTCCCGATTTTTCCGACTCCGTCCTCAGTGGAGGCGACCATGTGCACCGTCTTCGTCGAAGTTCACGTCCGCACCGGCTCGATGACTTCTTACCTGGTGCGCCCCGAATCGATCGCGCGCCACCGCCGTGATCACCGGATCGGGTCTGGGCGGATCACCCTGCTGTGCGGGCGGTGGGAGCCCCCACCGGCCGTCCGCAGGGGAGTTACCGGATCGCCGCCACCCGGGATCCGAGCTGCACCGACTCGTCCCGTCGCGGACGGGGCGAGGGCGCGTGCGCCCAGCGAACGGGTTCCGGTTTCTTCGGGGGCGTCGGCGTGGTGCGCTCCTGGGTCACCGCCACCCGGCGCAGCGCGCCGCGAAGTCCGCCACCAACTCTGGCTGGACCGAACGCAGGTCGGCGGCGGCACCCCAGGTCGTGTCCGCGAGATCGGCCGGCCCCGCTTCGCGGTCGGCCAGCGCGAGCATCTGAGCGAACCTGGTGGCGATCGCGTGGTGCCCGGTCAGGCCCGTGATCCACTTGGTGTGCGCGTGCCGCGAGTACAGGCCGACCACCTGCGGTCCGGTGCCGTCCGCTCGTTCCGCGAGCGCCGCGAGCTGGGTCAGCCCGGAATCGGTTCCCACGACCAGTTCTGCGGAGGCGAACAGATCCAGGCAGGCGAGCGTTCCGGGCTCGCGGTGGAGGTCGGCGGGCAGACCGTCGAAGGCGCCCGGCGCGGTGGCGCTGCGCGTGGTGACCACGCTGAACCGCCACGGCGCGTCGATCCCGGCCACCAGCTCGGCTGCCACGGCGGCGAAATCGGCGAGTTGGAACTCCAGGTTCCGCGGCCAGCCGGGTACGGCCACGAACACCACGTGCCACCGGTCGGCCGTCCGGCGCGAGGTGAACCGGGGGAGCGGTGCCGCGTCAGCTGTCAACCGGGTGCCCAGGCTCTGCTCCACGGCGAGGTAGTGCCGCATCGGCAGTGCCGCGTGCACCTCGACCTCGTCGGACCCCAGCTGATCCAGCCAGGTCTGGGGTTCGTCCGGGTCGACGCGGAAGCGGACCGGCGAGCGCGTGGCCGTCCGGACGACGTGCGGTCCCCAGGTGTGCTTGGCCGACTCGACCGGAATCCCGCACCGCCGGAGGAGGTCGGCCTCCGGGCCGCTGTAGTGCATCGGCAGCTCCGGGGTGACCTCCCGCAGCGCGGTCACCGCGGACAGGCCCAGCAGCAGCTCGGCGAGGCCGCGCTGGCCCAGGTCAACGATCCAGCCGCGCGACCGCACCAGCTCCGCGCAGCCAGGCTCGGGACGGCCGCCGGCGCTGCGGCGGTACGGCAGGACGCGACCGAACGGAGCCTGCTCCACCGGTACTCGCATCCGGCCTCCGCGGTGGCACCGAACGTCCTCGACGTGCCAGTGGATCAGGTCTTGCTGGATCGTCACGAGAGATCACCTCCAAGGCTCAGGGCGTCCCCGACGCGCGGCTTGGCTCCGCTCCGCGGGTCTCGAACCCTCGGCGGATCGCGCTCTCGCGGGAATCTTGAGGGGGTCAGTGTGCGACGGGTGAGCGCGACGTGGTGACGACGATCGCCCGCGCGGGTGCGACATGTGCCTGACGCCGGTGTGACGCACGGGCACCTTCAGGGCAGGTGCCCCGGCCAGGCGGTTCTGGTGAGGACGTCGACGCGGAGAGGGGCGCATGGTGGCCGGAAAGCGTGGGCCCGACCGGACTCGGCTGGAACAGGTGCTGCGCCAGCGGCGCCGCACCGTCCAGGAGTTCTGCGTCGAGTTCCACGCCGCCGCACGTGAACTCGGCGAATCGGCGGTCATCTCGCATCGGCAGGTGAGCCGGTGGCTCGGCGGCCAGCTCGGTGGGCTCCCGCATCCGGCGACCTGCCGGGTCCTGGAGCGCATGTTCAGCACCTCGGCGGAGGAGCTGCTCGGCCCGCCGCGCCGGATCGAATCCGGCGTCGTCCGGCCAGTGCTGGCCGGGCTTCGCGTCCAAGGCGACGCGGACGTCTCGATCGAGGACGAGGTCGCCGCGGCGGCCGTCGAATCCGCGCGGTTCGCTCAGTTCGCCGAGCAGAGCAACGTGGGTCCTCACGTCCTGGAGCAGTTCCGCGCCGACGTGGGACGCATCGTCACCACCTACCCGAATCGGCCCGTGCACCCGCTGTTCGCCGAACTGCGCGTTCTCCGGGACCGGGTGTTCGCGCTGCTGGAAGGAAGGCAGCCTCCGGCGCGGTCGCGGGAGCTGTACCTCGTCGGCGGAGTGGTCTGCGGCGTGCTGGCCAACGCCTCCTTCGACCTCGGTTGGTTGGCCGCGGCCGAGACTCAGGCGCGCACGGCGTTCCTGTGCGCCGAGTTCGCGGGCTGCAACTCGCTGCGGTCCTGGATCCGCGGCACCCAAAGTCTCATCGCCTACTGGGATGAACGCCCCCGGGACGCGGTGGAACTGGCTGCCCAGGGCTGGGCCTACGAACCGGAGAGCGGGACACCACGGGTCCGGCTGGCCTCGATCGAAGCCCGCGCGCTCGCGCGGCTCGGCGATCGGCGGGCCACCGTGGACGCGCTGGGGCGGGCCGATCGGGCGCGGGCCGAGGTCCGGGGGGAGGACGATCCGGGCGGGCTGATGACCTTCCCGGTGGCCAAGCAGACCTTCTACAGCGCGAGCGCGTGGTTGTGGCTGGGTGACCGGGCGAACCTGCACCAGGCGGAGCGTGCCGCGACCGAGGCCGTGCGGCTGTACGACCAGGAGCCGTCGCAGCACCGCCGCCTCGGCGAGCTGAGCCTCGCCCGCCTGGACTTGGCGATGGCCCGGCTCGGCCGGGACGACCTCGAAGGCACTGCCGAACAGGTGCGCGCGGTGTTGGAGGTGGCCGAGCGTCGACGCACCGACAGCGTGGTGCGTCGACTGCGCCAGCTCGTGCAGCTGCTCCAGCGCCCGCACCTGCGCACCACCGCGCTGGCGCTGGAGCTGCGCGAGCAGGTTTCGGCGTGCTGCGATGCCCCGTCACGACCCGAACTCGTGGCGGGAGCGAGCTGAGCGATGCCGGAATCACCGCGGCCGGACGGCGGCGCTCCGGGAGCGGGAGTCGTCGTCGTGCAGCGGCGTCCCCATCGCCGTACCCGGCTGATGTGCTGGTCGCTGGTCACGCGGCGAGCACAGCCGGGCGCCGGGCGGAGCTGACCGGACCGGAGGAGCCGGAGGAGGTGGTCGAAGCAAGTCGAGCTGGAGCACGGCGAGCGGGTACCGCCGGCGCACCCGCCCGGGGATCACCGTTCTCGGGGCGAGTCGATGACGGACTTCGGCTGTCGCGAGGCCGTCGCGGTGGCGACGCGATCGTCTCGGGGCGATGAACCGCCGACTGCCGCACCACGCGGGCTGCACTGGTGCCGGGCGCGATTGCGCGCACCGCACCTGCCTCTCCAGGAGCCGCTTCCCCGCCCACTTTCCCAGCCCCCACCTGTCCAGGGTGGTTCGGGCTTGGCGCTGGGGCCGACGTCACGGGTGATCGCGCGGGCGGCGGACTCGGTCGGCTTGTCCACGGAGCTGGCCGCGCTGGCCGGGTGGGAGCCGGGCGTGAGCTGGCAGCGCTGCCGACGTGCGCCCTCCCGGTGCTCCTGCGGAGCCCATGGGGCATCCGCGTCACCGGCGTTCGATCGGTGACGTGGGGCGGGCCACCGCGCCCCGAGTGCGTACGAGGGCAGCGGCGGGCCCGGATCACTCGGGCTTGCGGTGACCGCCGCCCGCGTTGTTCAGTCCGGACAGCAGGCGCTGCATCACCTGCGGGTCCAGCTCGTCCGGCTCGTCGCCGAGCGCTTCCGCGGCGGGGGAGCGGCGCTTCTCGCGGCGCGGCAGCGGGACGGCCGAGGCGCTCATGCCGGAGGGCAGCGCGAGCTCGCACCAGCGGCGGTGGCCGCGAGCGCCGATGCGCTCGACTCCGGTGCGCATTCCCTCTAATTCGCGCAGCGGCGCGGGCGAGATGCCCACCGTTTCGTCCTCGACCTCGATGACCAGGCAATCGCCGCGCAATCGCAATCTGATCGTGAGGAAACCGGGGTTCTTCGGGTCCGCGGCCTGCACCGCGGCATCGACCATCCGTTTGGTGGTCTGCGCGGCCCCGTCCGCCAGCGGCCGCAGCGACCACTCGCTGAGGGTGAAGCGCACGAAGATTTCGGTGCAGTTCAGCGCCGTGGGCAGGGCGATGAGTCGCAGGTCGTCGACCTGTGCGGTGTCGGCGTTCACCTGGTTCCTTCCTGTCGTGCTCCGGTGCGAGCCGCAGTCGTCACCCGGACTCCGTATCTTGCCAACCTGGCTTCTGCCGTGCGTAGCAGGGTTGCCGCCGAGGGTGTCATGCCAGGCCGTCCGGGCAAAGCAGCGATTTTCCATCGGCCCCGTTCGTCTCGCGCCGACCGGAAGTCGGTGACGAGCCGCGAATCCGCTCTTCCCGGTTCGCCCGGGATGCCCGGTGGGTCCGGAGCGCGTGGCACGGTCCGCTCGGCGGACACAGTGGAAGGTGCGGTCGCCACCGGGAATCCGGCTGCTCCCGCTCCAGCGAGCTCCGACTGCCGCCGGAGCCTGGTTGGCGCTCGCGGAGACGACGAGCTACCGGGAGTCCTGCGGCGGGCGCTCGCGGTGCACGCGAGCATGGGCAGTGTCGGCGCAGCGCTCCGGGGAACGCCGCCGCGGCCCGCTCAGGTCAGGCCACCGCCTCCCGCCCCGAGGTGACCTCGTGGGTGCCACGAACGCGGTGGCGCGTCCCTCGCGGTTCGGCTTCCGCCGCGACGAGGTGCCGTTCCGCCCGGCTCAACGGCCGTCCCGCTGCCCGGCGCGGCCGCGGGACAGCGGCGCAGCACGACCTGGTCGTCGCCGAGCTCGGCGGACACCTGGAGGTGCCGTTCCCGGGCTCCTCGTGGCTGATCCGGGAAAGCGGTCGCGCACCGGTCTCGGGGGGACGTCCGATGATCGAGGGAGCACGAGCCCGCCCGGCGCGCGCCGGGCGGACGGGCGCTGGCGGTGCGCGGTGCGCGGGGTGGATCCGGCCGCGCACGGCCTGGGTCCGGAAGCTCCGAGCGGTGCCGAGGTCCGCTCCGGCGGTCCCCGTGACCACCACGTCGTCTGCCGGTGTCCCCACCGCCACGCTGCGGGCACCGGGAGGATGCTTCTTCCCGCGCTCCGTCCTGGCTGGACCGTTGACCGCGGACCGTCCGCTCCGGACACTGCATGAGGCGCACCGGCGGGGTGGGCGCGATGCGGAGGAGGTCCGGACGAGGATGGAGTGGACTGGTGCGCGGCTCGCCGACCAGCCGGAGGCGCAGGTGCGGACGTGGATCGCCGCCTCGCCCGAGCAGGTCTGGCCGGTGGTCTCGGACATCGCGCTGCTGCCCGCGGCCAGCACCGAGCTGCGCTCCGTGCAGTGGCTCGACGGCGCCACCGGCCCGGCCGTCGGAGCCCGGTTCCTCGGTCACAACCGCAACGAGCTGCTCGGCGAGTGGACCACCACCTCGCACGTCGTGGAGTGCGCTCCGGGGCGCGCCTTCGCCTGGGCGGTGCAGGATCCGGCGAACCCCATCGCCACCTGGCGGTTCGCCCTCAGCCCTCGGGAGGGCGGGACCGAGCTGGCTTACCTGGTCAAGCTCGGCACCGCTCGTTCCGGGCTGAGCCGGGCGATCTCCCGGGCGCCGCAGCAGGAGCGGCAACTGGTGGCTCAGCGGCTGCGCGACCTGCAGCGGAACATGATCACCACGCTGGAGCAGCTCAAGCGGCGCGCGGAGTCCCGGGGCTCCCGGCACCTCGCCGACCGCCGCGGCGCGGAGTAGCGCTACCAGCTCGGCCCGACGTGATCTCCCACCACGGCCACCGGGCAGGGGGCCCGGTGCAGCGCGCCCAGCGCCACCGAGCCGAGCCGGGGGCCCCGTTGCGACCGGTGCCCGACGACCAGCAGCCGCGCCCCCTCGGCCTGCTCGCACAGCGCCTCGACCGGGTGCTGATCGGTGGCGATCCGCCGGACCCGCACCTCCGGGTAGTGCTCCTGCCACACCGTCAGCTGTGCGCCGATCCGCGACTCGGCTTCCTCCTGGATGCTCCTGCGCTGGGGGTCGCCGAGCACCGAGGGCAGGAAGTACGCCTCGGGCAGCGCCTGCACGACGAGGAGCTCGCGGTCCCGGCGATCCGCCGAGTCGAAGGCGAAGTGCAGCGCCGGGCGGCTCTCCGGCGAGAGGTCGAGCCCGACCACGACCGGCCCGGGACCGGCCGATCCGGTCCCGCGCACGACGACGGCCGGGCACCCGGCACCGGAGGCCGCGGCGGCGCTGACCGAACCCAGCAGCACGTCGTGCACCGCGCCGTGCCCCCGGGAGCCGAGCACCAGCAGCGATGCCTCGCGGGAGCGGGCCACCAGCTCCCGCGCCGGGTCCCCGCGGATCGCGCGGGCGCGGACGTGCAGCTCCGGATCGGCGATGCGGCAATCGCCCGCGATGGCCCGCACCGACTCCTCCGCCTGCGATCGCCGGGATTCGGCCTCGTAGAACCGCACCAGTTGCAACGACGCTCGCAGGGACGCCGCCTCCGCGGCCGCCCACCCCGCCGCTCGAGACGCGGGTTCGGATCCGTCAACGGCGGCCAGCACCGTCCTCGCGGGCAGGAACACGGCGGACCCCCTTTCGCGGGCCCGAGCGTCGCGCGGCGGGAGGCGCGAAGACCAGGGCACAACGACCGGGATCGCCCGGGTCAGCGCAGGCGTTCCAGTTCGGCGGCGACGGCGACCACCTCGGCGGCCATCTTGCGCAGCTCCTCGGGGCCGGCTCCGTCCTCGGCCGCGGTGCCGACGTCCTCGGCGGCGCAGCGCAGCTGGAACAACCGGTCCTGCAGGTCGGCGATCTCCGAGGCCGACAGCACCACGGCGTCCTCCGGCAGACCCGAGCGCTGCACCGCGCCGCGCCGCTCGTAGGCGCGCTGCCTGCAGGACTGGGTGCAGTACTGCCGCGGCCTGCCTTGCCGCCCGGCCGCGGCGAGCCGCCGTCCGCACCAGGCGCAGTGCCGATCGCCCCGGCGGCGAGCGGACCCGGCGCCACCTGAGGCGGTCTCGGCGATGGGCGGAGCGGTCTCGCGCGGGGTGTCCACGGTCGGCAACCGTAGTGCGACTCCGCGGCGAACATCGCGCAGCCACGCCGGTGCGGGTGCCGCCCGTCGCGCGGCGTCGGGCAGAGTGGTGCCGCGACCCCCGACCGTTCCCGCACCGCCGCGGATCGTGGAAGGAACCGAGCGCTCGTGACCCACCCGTTCCTGTCGGGGCCCCGGCCCCGCGCGATCGCCCACCGGGGCTGGCACCTCGGCGACCTGCACGACATGGAGAACTCGCTCAGCGCGATGGCGCGCGCCCGCGCCGAGGGTTACCGCTACCTCGAGACCGACGTGCACGCCACGGCCGACGGCGTGGTGGTGCTCAGCCACGATCCGAGCTTGGATCGCACCACCGACGGGCGCGGGACGATCCGGCGGCTCCCGTGGTCGGCGGTCGGCTCCGCGCTCGTCGGCGGCCGGGAACCGGTGGCCCGGCTGGACCAGGTGCTCGAGGAGCTCCCGGATGCGCTGCTCAACGTGGACGTCAAGGAGGACGCCGCGGTGGAGCCGGTGCTGGAGACGCTGCGCGGGCAGAACGCGTGGCACCGGGTCTGCCTCGCCTCGTTCGACGACCGCAGGCTGCGCGCGCTGCGCCGGGGAGGTGGCCCGGAGCTGCTGACGTCGATGGGGCGGCGGGCGGTGGCGACGCTGTGGGGGGCGTCGCGCTGCGGCGGCTGGGGGCCGCGCCCGCGGGTCGCGGGCGCGGCGGCGCAGGTGCCGCCGCGGCACGGCCGGGTGCGGGTCGCGGACCGGCGCTTCGTGCGGACCGCGCAGCGGTGGGGCCTGGAGGTCCACACCTGGACGATCGACGAGGCGGCGCAGATGCGGGAGCTGCTCGACCTGGGGGTCGACGGGATCGTGACCGACCGTCCCGACGTGCTCCGCGAGGTGCTGGGTGACCGGTTCGACGACGTGGGGGCGGACGAACCGGAGGGCCGGGTTCGCTGAGCGGGCGGCGGCGCGGCGAGACCCGGAGCGGCCCGCGCACCAGCGGCGGACGGTGCGGGAGCACCGGCCCGGGTCATGATCATCGCGCCGCGACCGGACGTTGATCCGGAGCCGATACAGTCCCCGTTGCCCCTATCGAGTGAACACTTGAGGACGGAGAGGCATGAGCGTGCTGGGCGGTCTCGCGCCGGACACCGCGAGACGGCGCCGCGAGCAGCGGGGATGGTGCTGGTACGACTGGGCCAACTCGGTGTTCCCGACGTCGGTGACGACCGTGTTCCTCTCGCTGTACCTGACCAGCGTGGCCACCGAGGCCGCCACCGCCGACGTCGCGCGCAACGGCCCCGCGGCCTGCCCGGGCGGCAACTCCCTCGTCCGCTGCGACATCTCGGTGCTGGGGCTCGCGTTCCCCGCGGGCTCGCTGTGGGGCTACCTCCTGTCGGCAGCCACCGTGGTGCAGGTGCTGGTGCTGCCGATCACCGGGGCGATCGCGGATCGCACGCAGAACAAGCGGGCCATGCTGGCGGGCTTCGCCTTCGGCGGTGCGCTGGCCACCTCGCTGCTGGGACTGGTGGGCAGCTCGAACTGGCGGTGGGGGCTGGTCTTCTTCGTGGCCGCGAACATCTGCTTCGGGGCGTCGGTGGTCGTGTACTACTCGTTCCTGCCGGAGATCGCGTCGACCGACGAGCGGGACCGGCTCTCCTCGCGGGGCTGGGCGTTCGGCTACCTGGGCGGCGGGTGCGCGCTGGCGCTGCACCTGGCGCTCTACCTGGGGCACGAGGCGATCGGGCTCGCCGAGGACACCGCGGTTCGGCTGGTGTTCGTCTCGTCCGGCGTGTGGTGGGCCGCGTTCACGCTGCTGCCGCTGGCGGTGCTGGGCAGGCACCACGAGCCGGTGGGCGGTGAGCGCGGGGCATCGCTGATCACGGCGGGGTTCAAGCAGCTGGCGTCGACGATCAGGCAGGCGCGGAGCTTCCCGCTGACGCTGGCGTTCCTCGGCGCCTACATGATCTACACCGACGGCATCGCGACGGTCACCCAGGTGTCCGCTCAGTACGGTGACCTGGAGTTGCGGCTTCCCCAGGAGTCGCTGATCATCACGTTGCTGATCGTCCAGTTCATCGCCTTCGTCGGCGGTGTGCTGCACGGCCTGCTCGCGGGCCGGATCGGCGCCAAGAAAACGATCATGATCAGCCTGGTGGTCTGGGTGGCGGTGCTCGCCGCGGCCTACTTCGTGCAGGCGGGTCAGCAGCTCCAGTTCTACGGGCTGGCCGTGGGGATCGGTCTGGTGCTCGGCGGCACGAACGCGCTGTCGCGCTCGTTGTTCAGCCAGATGGTGCCGGAAGGCAAGGAGGCCGAGTATTTCTCGCTGTACGAGGTCGGGGAGCGCTCGACGTCCTGGCTCGGGCCGCTGGTGTTCGCCGGGGTCGGGCAGGCCACCGGGTCGTTCCGGCTGGCGATCATCTCGCTGGTGGTCTTCTTCGTCGTCGGTCTCGTGCTGGTCTCAGCGGTCCCGGTGCGCCGGGCCATCGAGGCGGTCGGCAACCGGCCGCCCGAGCGGTTGTGAGCGGATGGGGGGATTCGCTCGTGCCGGTAGTGCGTCCCGGTGATGTCACCGGCATCATTGGCATATGCCGGTACACAGCGTCGCGATACTGGGGAGCACGAACTGAACACGCAAAGTGACTGGGGCCGTGTCGCACTGGGTGGCGGCGTGGTGATCTCGCTTGCAATTTACCCAGGAGAGTGAAGGTTAACTTGCCCTTAGTGAGAATCCGTCTGGCACCATCGCCTATACGGAGGAACCTCTAGTGTGATAGTGGAAGAGCGCGTCATGAGCGCGGTCTTGCTTGCATCTCTAGAGGTGACGATGTCGTTGACGAGTGAAGGACGTCACCGACGGCAACCGGAAGTCCCGCGCCGGGAACAGCTGACGGCCCGCCCGTCGTTGCACTCGGTGAGCACAACCCGTCCGGACTCTGGTCCGGGCCGAAGTGAAAGGAACCGTCATGGCCGATCGCGTTCTGCGTGGCAGCCGGCTCGGAGCGGTCAGCTACGAGACCGACCGCAACCACGACCTCGCACCGCGCCGGACGGTGCGCTACGCCTGCCCCAAGGACCACGAGTTCGAGGTGCCGTTCTCCGACGACGCCGAGATCCCGCCGACCTGGGAGTGCCGCCTGCACGGCTCCGAATCCAAGATCATCGATGGATCCGAGCCGGAGCAGAAGAAGGCCAAACCGCCGCGCACCCACTGGGACATGCTGCTGGAACGCCGCAGCATCCCGGAACTGGAGGAACTGCTCAACGAGCGGCTGGAGATCCTGCGCGGTCGGCGCAGCCACTCCGCTTGAGCGAAGGCTTCCCCCGCGTCAGCGGGTGAGCACCTCGAACGCCTGGGCCCCGTGCGGGGGAGCCCAGGCGTTCTCGTGCGTCAGCGCAGCAGTCCCCGCAGCTGGGCCGCGCGGCGGCGAAGTCCCCACGCCGTGATCCGGACCAGGGCCTCGCGGACGATGTCGCCGTTCATCTTCGACTCGCCCAGCTCCCGGTCCGCGAAGGTGATCGGCACCTCGGCGATCCGGAATCCGGCCTGGACCGAGCGCAGCGTCAGGTCGACCTGGAAGCAGTAGCCCTGCGAGGCGACGTCGTGCAGCGGCAGCTCGGCCAGCACCTCCCGGCGGTACGCCCGGAACCCCGCGGTGCTGTCGTTGACCGGCACGCCCAGCGAGTACTTCGAGTACAGGTTCGCGCCCCGGGACAGCGCCTGCCGGTGCCACGGCCAGTTCACGACCCGGCCGCCGGGCACGTAGCGGGAGCCGATCACCACGTCGGCGGTGCCGCCGGGCCGCAGCAGCGACAGCAGCCTCGGCAGATCCTCGGGGGCGTGCGAGCCGTCGGCGTCCATCTCGACGACCGCCGGGTAGTCGCGCTCCAGCGCCCAGGCGAAACCGGCGACGTAGGCGGCGCCGAGCCCGGCCTTGCCGGTGCGGTGCAGCACGTGCACCCGATCGTCGGCGGCCGCCAGCTCGTCGGCGAGCTCGCCGGTGCCGTCCGGACTGGCGTCGTCGACGACCAGCGCGTGCGCCGAGGGCAGCGCGGCGTGCAGCCGCCGCACCACGGGGGCCAGGTTCTCCCGCTCGTCGTAGGTGGGGATGACCACCAAGGCCGAGCCGGACGGTCCCGCCGCGCCTCCGGTGGCGTGCCGGTCCGTCATAGCGATCCTCCTTCGGGCCGCACCTCTCCCCAGCGGGGCGGGCGGCGGATGCGTCAGTTCTCGTCGTGGTGGCGCCGCCGCGCGGTGGCGGCCAGGGCGCCGACGCCCAGCAGCGACAGCCCCCAGGCTGGCGCGGCGCCGAGCGTGGTGGCGAGCGTGCGCTCGGTGCGCAGCGGGACCTCGCCGGTGAGGTTCCGCGCGGTGAACTGCTCGGTGTGCGCGGTGATCGCCCCGTCGGGACGGATGAGCGCGCTGACCCCGCTGGTGGCGGACACCACCACGGCCCGCCCGTGCTCCACCGCGCGCAGCCGGGACATCGCCAGGTGTTGCCAGCTCATCTCCGAGCGCCCGTACCAGGCGTTGTTCGTGGGCACGGCCAGCAGCGTGGCGCCGTCGCGGACCGCGCCGGTGAACACGTCGTCGTAGGCGACGTCGTAGCAGAGCCCGACGCCGAGCCGGATCGCCGCGGCCTGCAGCACTCCCGGCCGGTCCCCGGCGACCATGTCCTGCTGGAACCGGTCCACGAACGGGCTCACCAGGCGGGCCACCGAACGCATCGGGATGGTCTCGGCGAACGGGACGAGGTGTTGCTTGGCGTACTCCTCGTCGGCTCCGCGCTCCGGGTCCCATTCCACGATCCGGTTGCGGAAGGTGCCGTCGCGGTCCACGGCGAAGCCGCCCGCGATCACCGGGACGCCGAGCTGGTCGGTGACCTCGCGCAGGTCGGGATCGGAGCGCGACGGCCCCCAGTTGCCGACCTGCTCGGGCAGCACGACCAGGTCGGGACGGGCGACCCGGCCCGCGCGGACGTCCTCGACGAGCCGCCGGGCACCACGGATGTGGTTGTCGTGCAGGACGCCGTCTTCGTAGAGCAGGTCGAGACCGATGTCGGGGGCGTTGCCCTGCACGAGAGCGACCCGAGCGGTACCCGCCTGGGCGTCCACGCCGATCGAGGGCCACAGCGCGGCCCCGGCCACCACCGGCACCAGCACGGCCGCCGCCGGCGCGATCAGCCGCGCCCGTCGGCCTCGCCGCACCCGCGTCGCCAGCACGCCGAGACCGCAGCCGATCAGCGCCACCGCGAAGGTCACCAGGGTGGCGCCGCCGACCGAGGCCAGCGGGAGCAGCGGTCCGGTCGGCTGGGTGAACGCGAGCCTGCCCCAGGGGAAGCCGCCGAACGGCTGGGTGCTGCGCACCGTCTCGCCCAGCAGGAACACCGCCGCCATCCACACCGGCGCTCCGGGCAGCCGGCTCACCCGGGCCATGCCCGCGCCGGTCAAGCCGAGGAACAGCGCCTCCACCAGCGCGACGCCGAGCCAGGGCCACGGCCCGAACTGGGTGCCGAGGAAGTCCTGGATCCAGCCCAGCAGCGGCAGCATGTACGCGAGCCCGAACAGCAGGCCGTGGCCGAACCCGGCCCGGGTGCGGCGCCCGCGCAGTGCGGCGGCCAGCAGTGCGATCGCCAGCGGGGCCAGCCACCACAGGTCGCGAGGCGGTGAGGCCAGGTGCAGCAGCAATCCCGCGGCGATGGCCGCGGCGGGGCGGAGCCAGCGCGCGACCCCGTCCGCGCGACGTCCGCCTGGCCTGCCCTCGGCGCTGTCCTGCGAGGTCACCGTGGGGGCACTCACCCGATCAACTCTCTCGGTACTGCGCCCGGCGAACCGGGGCGGACTCTGCGCTGGGGGACGCGATCCGGGTCGCGCCCGCGTCAAATGTACGCCGACCTGGTGCGCGAGAAGGGCGGCCCCGCGCGCCCCGGGAGCGGTTCAGCGGGTGGTCCGCCGGGCGGTGCGCCGCAGTTGCAGGATGCGGGCCGCGCCGACGAGGGCCACGAGCAGCCCGCCGATCGCGGCGGCCAGCAGCAGGGCGACGCCGACCGGCAGGTCCCCGCGCAGGCCGAGGAAGGTGACCGAGGTGGGCTGCAGGTTCTGCAGGATGAACACCAGCAGCACGATCAGCGCGATGGTCGCCACCACCACCGCAGCCCAGGTGCCAGCGGTGCGGGTGTGCCGCAACCTCTCCGCCTGAGTGGGCTCGCCGGTGGGCTGGGCCGGTTCGAGTTCGCCGTTCTCCCGGCTCGGGTCGGTCAGCGGATCGACCGGGGCGGTCCGCTCGTCGGCGGTGTTCTCGTCGGTGGCCATGGGCGTCATTCTGCAGCACTCACCCGGCCGGTCCAGCGGCACGACGCGCGAAGATCCGGTGAACGGATCAACGCGCCTGGCCCGGGCGGCTCAGCGCGGCGGCAGTCCGCCGGGGAACCGCTTGAGCACGGTGGCCCGCCGCGCGGACCCGGGCCAGATCTGAACCCGGTAGGCCTCCTCGCCCCGGCTGCCGTCGGAGCTGATGGTGCCGAAGCCCTCGCAGCGGGTCCGCACCCGGTAGATGCCGATGGGGACGTCGAAGCGATGGGCGCTGCGCCTGCTGTCGGAGCCGCCGAGCACCAGCACCTGTCCGCTCGCGATCTCCACGGAGGCCTCGGTCACGTGGTCCCAGGAGGCCAGGTCGCAGGCGGGCGCCGCGCTGGTGATCTCGATCGTGACGGGGATCGTGGTCCGCCGGGCCGTGCCGACCGTGACCACGCCGTCCCGGCTGGAGATCAGATCGCGCCGCAGGTCCGCCGCGGTGTCGTCGATGGCGGCCAAGTCGTAGTCCGCGTGGGCGTCGCGGACCTCGAAGCTGTGGTAGTCCGCGAAGATCATCAGTTCTCGCCGCGTCCGGTCGATGTCCACCGTGCGTCCCCCCGCTCCCGCGCTCCCGATCCTTTCTAACAGCCCCGGAGCGGCGAGCGCTCCGGTTCGCCGGTAAGGCGGCCACCCGGCGCAGCGCGGTGCTGCGGTCGTCCCGCCACCAGGAGGGTGGGCTCCGGGCCCGGCCGCCCGGGGTGCCGGATCGCCCGGTGCGGTGGGCCGCGCTGTTCCGATGGCGCCGCGCCGTCCACCGGCGAAGCGGCTCGGGACGGCGGAGGCGAGGTGGTCGCGGGGCTCGTGCCGGAAGCGGGGTGGGATTCCTGCTGCCGCCGCGATCAGCCCGGGCGCGCCGGTGGTGCGGCGCGGTGGCCGCCCGCCCCCGCCCGGTCGTCTCCGTTGCTCCGTCCGGCCCGGGCTCGGGTTGGTTTCGCGGGCGGGGTGTGGTGGAGTGCTCGCTGATCGCGTGGGGAGGTGCGTCGGATGGTGGAACCGAGCGCGCTGGAGGTGCCCGGGGTGGTGCACCGGTACGTCCAGGTCGGCGACCTGCGGGTGCACGTGGCCGAAGCCGGGGAAGGCCCGCCGCTGGTGCTGCTGCACGGCTGGCCGCAGCACTGGTACCTGTGGCGGCACCAGATCCCGGAGCTGGCGCGGGAGTACCGGGTGATCGCCCCGGACCTGCGCGGGCACGGCTGGACCGATGCGCCCGCCACCGGGTACGGCAAGGACGTGCTGGCGGGCGACCTGATCGGGCTGCTGGACGCGCTGGGGCTGGACCGGGTCCGGCTGGTCGGGCACGACTGGGGCGGCTGGACCGGATTCCTCGCGTGCATGCGCGCTCCGGAGCGCTTCGACCGCTTCCTCGCGTTCAACATCGCCCACCCGTGGCCCGCGCCGTCCGCGCGGACCGCGCTGACGATGTGGCGGCTCTGGTACCAGGTGGTCGTGGGTTCCCCGGTGGGACCGCTGCTGATCCGCCGCACCCCGTTCCTGTCCCGGGGCGTGCTGGGATCGGTGCGCCGGGGCGCGCTGTCGGCGCGGGAGCGCTCGGCCTTCGCCGACCGCTGGCGGGATCCCGCGCGGGCGAGGGCCTCCGCCCTGCTGTACCGCACCTTCCTGCTGCGCGAGCTGCCCGCCGTCGTGCGCGGGGACCACCTGCGCACCCCGATGTCGACTCGGGCCCGGCTGGTGTTCGGCACCGCCGACCCGGCCATCTCGCCCCGGTTGCTGGCCGGCTACGAGCGCGCCGCGGCCCGGATGGACCTGCGCTGGGTCCCCGGCGCGGGGCACTTCATCGTCGACGAGCTCCCGGACCGGGTGCTCGCGGAGGTCCAGGAGTTCATGGCGGGCGAAGCGCCGGTGCCGTAGCGCCTGGGCGGCACGGGTAGGCTCGACCGCCTGACTTCCGGCGAGATGAGATGCGCGGTGCTCGATACTGTGGTGACCCTGGACTGGACCGAGCGAGGGGAACCGCGTTCCGCGATCTGGCGCTCCGAGAACGGCGCGGCCCCGCCCCGCCACGTGCTCGTCGGGGACGACGACCTGCGCGCCGACGACGCGCACAAGCTGACCGCTGAGGGCACCGCGATCCTCTGGCGGGGCGATTTCCACAACGCGCGCAACCTGCTCACCGCGCTGGCGCGGCGGGTGGATCGCAAGCCGGTCGCCGAGATGGATTCCCCGGCGCAGACCTTCCACCGGCTCCGCCAGCGCCAGGCGCAACGGGCCAGGCTGCTCGGGATGCTGCTGGTCCCGGTGGACGCCGGGTGCGCGGTGCCGCTGCGGCGCGCGCCGGAGGTCCGGGAGGCGTGCCTGGCCGCGGGGTGTCCGGCGGACGAGCCGTTCGTGCTCTCGCTGCGGGAGCTGCTCGGGATCATCGGCGCGCACGAGTGGCGGCGCACCGGGATCGAGGTCCCCGCGCTGGAGGGCCGGATCCACCCGCACTACGGCGTGTTCGCCCCGCTGCGCACCGACTACCTGGACCTGATCGCGTCCGAACCGCTGCCCGCGGCCCGGGTCGCCTTCGACGTCGGCACCGGCACCGGTGTGCTCGCCGCGCTGCTGGCCCGCCGCGGGGTGCGACGGGTCGTGGCGACCGAGCTGGACGAACGCGCGCTCGCCTGCGCCGAGGAGAACATCGCGGGGCTCGGGCTGGCCGAGCAGGTGGAGGTGCGCGCGGCCGACCTGTACCCGGAGGAGCGCGCGGGACTGGTGGTGTGCAACCCGCCGTGGCTGCCGGTGAAGCCCTCGGCCGCGTTGCAGCGCGCCGTGCACGACCCGGGCAGCCGGATGCTGCGCGGATTCCTGGGCGGGCTGGCCGCGCACCTGGAGCCGGGCGGTGAGGGGTGGCTGGTGCTCTCGGACCTCGCGGAGCTGCTGGGGCTGCGGTCGCGCGCGGAGCTGCTCGGCGCGATCGAGGACGCGGGCCTGGTGGTGGCCGGGCGCAGCGACACCGCGCCCCGGCATCGGCGGGCCGCGGACAGCACCGACCCGCTGCACGAGTTCCGGGCGGCCGAGACGGTGTCGCTGTGGCGATTGGTCGCGCGGGACTGATTCTCGCGAGGTGGTACCGGATCGGCCGGAATTCGATTCCGGTCGCAATTCCGGGTGAACGACGCATTTTTCCGCCGGTTAATCACTCGGTTGGCCGTGTTGTTCCATTTCGGGTGCTGGTTGACTGCGCAATCGCCGGTTCCGAATTCTGATCCCCGAGTGCTCCCGCGGAGTGCGCGGGATCTGTTTCCCCTGGTGGTGGGCCGGTCTCCCGCGTCATCGCCGACGTGTCGAACGCCAGGCCGGGATTCCTCCCGGCGAGCGCGCCCGGCTGCGGCCGCGCTCCGCTGACACCGGGACGACGAGTTCCGGTGACCGCAGGACAGGGCGGGAACAACTCACCTCGAGAGGTGTCCATGCGCAGGCGGGAAAATCTTCCCCGGAATTCGGTGCGCCGCGCGGCGCCGTCCGCGCCGGTGCCGGCGGGCTGGCGGCCGTGAGCGCGGCCGGGCACCGGGTCGTGCTCACCGGGATCGGGGTGCGGGCCCCGGGCGGGCACGGCGCGGCGGGCTTGTGGGAGCTGCTCGTCAGCGACCGGACGGCGACCCGCACCATCACGGCGTTCGACCCGGCGCCGTTCCGCTCCCGGATCGCCGCGGAGGTGGACTTCGACGCCGAGGCGGAGGGATTCACCGCCCGGCAGCGGGCCGAGCAGGATCGCGCGACCCAGCTCGCGATCGCCTGCACCCGCGACGCCGTGCGCGACAGCGGGTGGGATCCGGTGGGCGGCGATCCGGCCGAGGTGGCGGTCAGCATCGGCAGCGCCGTCGGCTGCACCACCAGTCTGGAGCAGGACTACCGGCGGGTGTCGGGCGACGGCGCGAGCTGGCTGCTGGATCCGGCGGCGGCCGCCGCGCGGCTGCGGGACTACCAGGTGCCGTCCTCGATCGCCCGCGACGTGGCCCGGGAGGTCGGCGCGGGCGGGCCGGTCGCCCTGGTCTCCACCGGTTGCACCTCCGGGCTGGACGCCGTCGGGTACGGGGCCGAGCTGATCCGGGACGGCCGGGCGCGGATCGTCGTCGCGGGTGCCACCGATGCCCCGATCTCGCCGATCACGGTCGCCTGCTTCGACGCCATCGCCGCGACTTCGCCGAACAACGCCGATCCCGCGCACGCGGCCCGCCCCTTCGACCGCCGGCGGGACGGCTTCGTGCTGGGGGAGGGCGCCGCGGTCTTCGTGCTGGAGGAGCGCGGCAGCGCGCTGCGCAGGGGCGCGGTGGTGCACGCCGAGATCGCCGGGTTCGCCGGGCGTTGCAACGCCTTCCACATGACCGGACTGCGGCCGGACGGCACGGAGCTGGCCTGGGCGATCGGGGCTGCCCTGCGCGAGGCCGGGTTCCCGCCGGTGGCCTACGTCAACGCGCACGGCTCCGGCACCCGGCAGAACGACCGGCACGAGACCGCCGCGCTCAAGCGCGCCCTCGGCGCCGCCGCGCACCGGATCCCGGTGAGCTCGATCAAGGCGAAGGTGGGCCACTCGCTCGGTGCCATCGGCGCCATCGAGATCGCGGCCTGCGCGCTGGCGATGCGGCACCGGACGATCCCGCCCACGGCGAACTACGCGGAGCCGGACCCCGAGTGCGACCTGGACTACGTCCCCGGCGAACCGCGCCCGGCCCGGCTGCGCGCGGTGCTCAGCATCGGCAGCGGGTTCGGCGGGTTCCAGAGCGCCGTGGTGCTGACCGAGGCGGCGGGATGAGAGCCGACCCGGTGCTGGTCACCGGGATCGGGGTGGTCGCGCCCACCGGTGTCGGCGCGGAGGAGCACTGGGACGCCCTCCTGCAGGGGCGCAGCGGGCTCTACCCGATCAGCCGGTTCGACGCCTCCCGCTACCCGGTGCGGGTGGCGGGGGAGGTGCTGGACTTCGACGAGACGCGCCACCTGCCGCCCCGGATGCTGCCGCAGACCGATCGCACGACCCGCTACGCGCTGGCCGCCGCCGACGCCGCGGTGGCGGACGCGGGGATGCGGGGCGGGCTCGGCGACGAGCCGGGAGTGATCACCGCCGCGGCCGCGGGCGGCTTCGAGTTCGGCCAGTGCGAGGAGCAGAAGCTGTGGGCGCGGGGGCCGGGACAGGTCAGCGCCTACCAGTCCTTCGCCTGGTTCTACGCGGTGAACACCGGGCAGATCTCCATCCGGCACGGCCTGCGCGGGCCCGGATCGGTGCTGGTGGCCGGCCAGGCGGGCGGGTTGGACGCGATCGCGCAGGCGGTGCGGGCGCTGCGCCGGGACGGGCCCGCGCTGATGCTCACCGGCGGTGCCGATGCCGCGCTGTGCCCGTGGGGGCTGCTGGCCCGCTGCGCGGGCGGCGGGCTCAGCACCGATCCGGATCCGCGCCGGGCCTACCTGCCCTTCGACGAGGGCGCCTCCGGCGCCGTGCCCGGCGAGGGCGCTGCGGTGCTGGTGGTCGAGCGGGCCTCGGCGGTCGCGCGGCGCGGGGCGCGGGTCTACGGGCGGCTCGCGGGGCACGCGGCGACCTTCGACCCGGAGCCGCGCGCGCCGGGCACCGGCCTGGTGCGCGCCATCCGCGGGGCGCTGCGGGCGGCCCGGCTCCCCGCGTCCGAGGTGGACGCGGTGTTCGCGGACGCGGCGGGGGTGCCGGAGCGGGATCGCGCGGAGATCTCGGCGCTGGCCGAGGTGTTCGGTCCGGCGGGCGTGCCGGTCACCGCGCCGAAGAGCATGACCGGACGGCTCGACTCGGCCGCTGGTGCGCTGGACGCCGTCGCGGCGCTGCTCGCGCTCCGCGACGGGGTGCTGCCGCCGACCATCGGCACGAGGTCGGTGCGCCCGGAGCTGGACCTGGTGCTGGAGCAGCCGCGCGAGCTGGCGCTGCGGGCCGTGCTGGTGCTGGCCCGGGACCCGGACGGGTTCAACTCCGCGCTGGTGGTGACCGCGCTGTGACGGGACGGGAACGAGTCCAGGAACGAACAGGTGAGGAGGCAGGGAGATGCGACTGACCCAGGCCGAGCTGGTGCGCGCGATCCGCGCCGCCGCGGGCGATTCCGAGCTGGCCGATCTCGACGGCGACATCGCCGATCGCGACTTCGTCGAGCTGGGCTACGACTCGGTGGCGCTGCTGGAGGTGGCCGCCGTGCTGCGCCGGACGCACGGCATCGCGCTGCCGCCGGACACCGTCGCCGAGGCGACCACGCCCGCGGCCCTGCTGCGGGTGGTCAACGCGGGGGAGGTGCGCTGAGGTGGCCCGCACCGACAACTCCGTGACGATCCGGGCTCCGCTGCCGCTGGTCTGGGAGATGACCAACGACGTGGCGTCCTGGCCGAAGCTGTTCGCCGAGTACGCCAGGTCCGAGGTGCTGCGCCGCGAAGGCGACACCATCGACTTCCGCCTCACCACGCACCCGGACGAGCAGGGGCGGGTGTGGAGCTGGGTCTCGCGCCGGGTGCTGGACGTCGGCGCGCGGACCGTGCGCGCCCGGCGGCTGGAGACGGGGCCGTTCGAGTACGTGCACCTGCACTGGACCTACCAGGACACGGCGCCCGGCACCGTGCTGCGCTGGGTGCAGGAGTTCGCGATGCGCCCGGAGGCCCCGTTCGACGACGAGGCGATGACCGCCCGCCTCAACTCGGCCACCCGCGCCAACATGACCCGCATCAAGGCCGTCGTGGAGCGGGCCGCGCGCGAGGCGCGGTGACGCGGCCGACCCGGTGCCCGGTCGTGCCGGGCACCGGTCGGTCGCGGGCGGCCCTCGGCGCGGTCAGCGGGTCCAGCGCTGGTCGTGCCCGTCGGACTTCTCCTCGGTCTTGAAGCTGCGGCGCAGCGAGTTGCTGACCAGCTTCTCCAGCAGCGCGGCTGCCTGCCCCAGGCGGTCGTCGGGCAGCTGGTCGATCAGTTCGTGCAGCTGTGTGCGTTCTTCCCTCACGAGCCAGAGACTAAGGGACTGAGATCGTCTCGCTGACATCGGTACCGGTGAAAACCGCCGGTCCGGCGGTGTGCGCAGGCCACTGTGTCCGGTTCGGGGTGCGTCGACGAGCGGTGATGGCGGGGAAAACGACTTACTTGATCAGTCAAGTTGTCCTCGGGGTGGGGGCTCGCGCAGGTCGGGGGCGGTGCGCTCGGCGCCGCTGGGTGGAGGTCCACTATGGATCTTGATCAACTTCGGTGGTGCGGCCGGTCCGCCGATGAGCCTCGCGCCTGAGAACCTCCGGCGTGCCCGATCGCTCTCGGCGCCCGAGGCGGATTCCCGGGTCGCCGCGCAAGACGCGGTCGGCCGCGCACATCGTTGTGCCGCAACGGGAATCGGTCGACCCGAGGGTGTGACGCCCCTGGATCCGCGCCAGCCCGGTGTTTAGCGTGGAGCGCGGAGCGATCAGCGCGGCCCTCCGGAGCGGAGGAACCCCGGTGCGCCGCCCGGCCCCGGCCCCGAAGCTCCGGCCCCCGACGACTCCGGACCACGACGACGCCGTCGTGCGCGCACCGCCCGCCCCCTTCGAACCCCGCGATCCGGCCGCGGGCGTCCCGTCGTGCCCGCGACCCCTGAGGAGACCCGATGGACGCGCACCGGCCCGTCCCGGCGGCGTTCCTGACCGCGATGGTGGTCGACACCGTCGGCACCGGGGTGTGGGTGACGTTCGCGCTGCTGTACTTCAGCGAGGGGCGCGGCCTGCCGCTGGCGGCCACCGGCGCCGCGCTGAGCGCCGGGGCGGTCGCCGCGCTGCTGCTCGGCGGGCTCGCCGCCGGCGCCCTCGCCGACCGGCTCGGTGCCCACCGCGCCGCCGCGCTCGGCTGCGCGGTGCGAGCGCTGGCGTTCCCCGCCTACCTGGGTGCGGCGCACCCCGTGGCGGTGGGGCTGGTCGCGTTCGCGGTGAGCCTCGGCGAGCGGTTCTTCTGGGCCGCGCACGGCGGGCTCGTGGCCTCCGCGACCTCCGACGACCAGGGCAGGCGACGGATGTTCGCGCTGCTCAACGGTCTGCGCACGCTCGGGTTGGGGGTGGGGGCGCTGGCCGTGGCGGTGGGAGCGGCGCTGTCGGAGCGCGTCGGACCCGCGTTCTGGACGGCGATCCCGCTGCTCAACGCCGCCGTGTTCGCGCTCGTCGGCCTGCTGTTCCACCGGCTCGGCCGCCGGTGCCCTCCCGCTCCGCCGCCGCCCCGGTCCGGCGGGTACCGCGGCGTGCTCGCGAACCGGCGGTTCCTCGCGTTCACCGGTACCACCTCCGCGCTCACCCTCGCCAGCGTCGCGTTCGACTCGATCCTGCCGCTCTACCTGCGGTGGCTCTCGTTGCCGCTGTGGCTGCCGCCGATGACCTACGTGCTCGCCTGCGCGTTGGTGCCCGCCTTCCAGCCCGTCGCGCTGCGCTGGTCCGGGCAGCGCGCACCGCTGCGGGTGATGGCGCAGTCCGCCGCGCTGCTGGCGGTCGCGCTCGGCGGGCTGGCGCTGCTCGCCCGGTGCGGGCCGGGGACGGCGGTCCCGCTGCTGGGCGCGGTGGTGGTGTTGTTCGCGCTCGGGCAGGCGCTGTTCGGGGCGGTGGCCCTGGTCGTGGTGCTCGGCTTCGCCGGAGGATCCGAACTCGGCCGCTACGGCGCCGCTTATCAGCTGGTGTGGGGGGTGGCCACGGCGATCGGCCCCGGAGTGCACACGGCGCTGTTCGGGATCTCCGGGGCCGCGCCGTGGCTGGTGCTGGCGATCGCGCTGCTGGGCGCGGCGACCGTCTACACCCGGCTCGACCGGAGCGGACGGTCCGCGGTGCCCGGGCGGCCGGAGCGGCTGGTCTCCGGTCGGCGCGTCGGCGGGGGCCGCTAGCTCAGCCGGCACCGGCGGACATCAGCAGCGGGTGCCCCGGACGAGGCGGGCCATCTCGGCGGGGGCGACGACCGCGAGCGCGGCGGCGATGCTGGCCTTGCCGTGGCGCGCGATGAGCAGGTCCAGCTCGGCGACCGCGCGGTCCGGGTCCTTCGGGGCCTGCACGTCGACCAGCCAGCGGACGCGGTCTACCAGTACGTCGTCCATGCGCACTCCCTGTTCGGTCGGTGGGACGTCGATGAGATCCCGCTGCGCCGCCCGCATGACGTTCGCCCGCCGCGAACCCACCCTTCGAGTGGAATCACTCGGCGCCCCTTGACCGCCGCGGCTCGCTGGTGCGCTCGGAGCAGGGCCCGGGACGCCCCGGCGGAGGGGCCAGCAGGGCGCGCCGCCGCGATAGGCTCCGGTCGACCGCCGCGGCGTCCCGGGCCGCGGCCCGAGCGACGAGGTCCGGTCCGGTGCGAAGAACTCAGGTTCGGCGGCCGTCGCCGCGAACCCCGTTGACGATCGTCGCGGCCGCGCTGCTGCTGAGCGGCTGCGCCCCCGGCCCGGTCGAGTCGCGCGAGGTGGCCGAGGTGCGCGGAGTCGCGCCCGGGCTCGCCCTCCCGCCGCCCGGCGCGGTGCACGACTACCAGCTCGGCGGCGCCTACCCCCCGGCAGCGGAGGTCACCGCGGTGACCCGGGACAGCACGGCGCAGCCGGCCCCGGGAGCGCACAACGTCTGCTACGTCAACGGTTTCCAGTCCCAGCCGCAGGATCGCGAGCTCTGGCTCTCTGAACGCCGCGACTTGGTCCTGTCCGGCCCGGACGGCGAGCCGGTGCGCGATCCGGGCTGGCCGGAGGAGCTGCTGCTCGACACCTCCACCGAGCAGCACCGCACCCGCCTCGCGGAGATCCTCGGCGAGTCGGTGTCGGCCTGCGCGGACCGCGGGTTCGACTCGGTGGAGCTGGACAACCTGGACTCCTACTCCCGCTCCCAGGAGCTGCTGACCGAGGAGCACAACCTCGCGTTCGCGGCCCTGCTCACCGATCGCGCGCACCGGGCGGGGTTGGCCGTGGCGCAGAAGAACGCCGCCGAGCTCGGCTCCCGGGGCCGGGACGAGGCCGGGTTCGACTTCGCGATCACCGAGAGCTGCCACCGCTACGAGGAGTGCGCCGACTACGCCGCGACCTACGGCGGCGGCGTGCTCGACATCGAGTACGCCGAGGACCTCCGGGGCACCTTCGACGAGGTCTGCGCCGATCCGGCAACGCCGGAGTCCACGACGTTGCGGGATCGCGAGCTGGTCGGGCCGGACGACCCGGCGCACGTCTTCGAGCACTGCTGACCGCTCTCGTGCGCCCGGCCGGGGCAGCGGGGGAGGGACGGCCCACCACACCACCCCCGCTGGGCCGTCCGGGCGAAACGCGCGGTCGGTTCGAGCGGGAGACCGTCCCGCGGCGCGGATCTGCCGCAGAATCCGGGATCGTGAGCAGCGATCGCGGCAGGAACTGGCTGCGGGAGAACGGCGACCTGTTCGCCTTCCACCGCGACGAACGGCTGATGCTCGCGGGTGAACCGCCGCATGACGTGCTGCTCGTCTGGGACGGCCTGCTCAAGATCGTGCTCCCGCACGTGGAGGGCGGGCAGCCGGTCGCCGGTCTGTCCGGGCACGACGACCTGCTCGGCGAGACGGGCGTGATCAACGACCTGCCGCGCAGCGCCAGCGTCGTCGCGCTCGGCCCCGGGCACGCCTGGCGGCTGCGGGCCGCCGCGTTCCGGGCCGGCTACGCCGAGTCCGATGACGTCCGGCAGCTCGTGAACGAGACCTACCGGCGGCGGCAGGAGCACGCCGACCACCGCCAGCTCGCGCTGGGCCACGAGGTGCCGCAGCGGCTGCGGATGATGCTGCTGCACTGGGCGTCGCGCTTCGGCCGGACGACGTCGGCGGGGCTGGAGGTGCGCGGGTTGACCCAGACCGACATCGCCAGCGCCATCAGCTCCTCGCCCAAGCACGTCGAGGCCACGCTGCGCGCGATGCGCGAGTCCGGGGTGCTGCGCACCGGGCGCCGCTGGTACGCGATCCCGGATCCGGACCGCTTCCTCGGCTGAACGGCGACGTCCGGCTGAGCTCGGCCCTCCGCGCTGGCCGACAGCGGGCGGTAGGTGTTGATCAGGGGGCTCGTCCGCACCAGGTGCGCCAGCCGCGGTGGGGTGAAGTGCGCGGCGGCGGGCCGGTGGTGCTCCTCGGGCACCTCGCCGCCGGGCAGGCGGGTGATCGATTCGGTGAGCAGCAGCGCGGCTCGCTCGCGCGCGGTGAACGGGTACGAGTCCGCCCGGCTCGGCAGCTGCGCCAGGCGGGCCCCGGGCTCGCCGTGCGCGAGCGCCTGCCGGATGTGCGGTGCGGTGCCGGCAGCCGTTGAGCTGGGAAGCCCGCACCCGCATCACCTCCAGCAGCGCCGCGTCCAGGACGGATCTCCGCGCGTCCGCGCCGGATTCCCGGCGATCCGGTGCGGCGCGGCGAGGTGCCGAGGTCGACTCGGGCGGCGGCGGTCCGCGTCATGCGGTTCCCCCAGGTGCGGTGGTGAGCGAGTGGTCGGCGGCGAGGGCCGCCGTGCTGCGGCGGCAGACCTTCCCGGTCGGTGCCAGCGGCAGCTCCGGCAGCACCAGCAGCAGTTCCGGCAGCTTGCGGCGCTCCAGGCCGCGCTGCGCCAGGAACGCGTTGAGCCCCGGCAGATCCGGAGCCGCCCCCCCCGGGGGCGACGCTGAGGCAGGCGCACAGGCGCTCGCCCAGGTCGGCGTCCGGCACCCCGACGCAGACCACGTCGAGCACCGACGGGTGCGCGGCGATCTCGCGCTCGACCTCGGCCGGGCTGATGTGCCGGCCACCGCGCGAGACGACCAGCCGCAGCCTGCCGAGCACGTGCAGCCGGCCGTGCTCGTCGAACAGCCCGCGGTCGCCGCTGCGGACCCAGCCGTCCGCGGTGCGGTGCCGGGCGTCGAGCTCCGGGGCGGCGACGTAGCTCAGCGGGGTCATCGGCCCGCGGGCGAGGATCTCGCCGCTGGTGCCCGGGGGCACGTCGACGCCGCGCTCGTCGACCACGCGGAGTTCCGCGACGGAGGGGTCGGGCAGCCCCGCCCCGGGCTCGCCCGGGGTGCGCGCGGTGTGGCAGTTGATCCCGTCCGAGGAACCGTAGACGTTGATCACCCGTGCGCCGAGGCGCCGCTCGGCCGACCGCGCGGTCACCTCGGACAGCGGGGCCGAGCTGGACACCACGGCGACGAGGCTGGTGAGGTCCTCGCCCGGGATCGGCGGGCGGTCGGCGAGGCGGCGCAGCATCGTCGGCACCCCGAACAGGTGCCCCGGCCGGTGCCGGGTGACGAGCTCCAACGCGGAATCCGGGTCGAACCGGTCGGCGAGCACCGCGGTGGCACCGAGCGCGGCGATCGCCACGTGGCTCACCAGCGAGCCGTAGGAGGACGACAGCGGCATCAGCACCAGCGCCCGCATCGGCCCCCCGGGCCGCGCGACCTCCGCCAGGGCGCGCACGTAGTTCGCCCGTCCGCCGGCCATCGCGTTGTGCGAGTAGGCGATCATCTTCGGCTCCGCCTCGGAGCCGGAGGTCACCAGGATCCGCACCGGCGCCTCGGCGTCCACCGGCCGCGCCGCCCAGCCGCTCGCCGGGGCCGCGTCCAGCGAGCGCGCGCCGGACTCCCCGGCACCGAAGGTGAACACCCACCGCAGGTGCGGCAGCGCGCGGGCACCGTCCGCGTCGCCCGGGTCGCCGAAGATCGCCGCGGTCGCGCGGGAGCGGCCGAGCAGACCGCGGGTGTCCCGGTCGCCCCGATCGGCGGGGTAGGCGAGCACGACACCGCCGACCGCCGCCACCGCGAGCTCGGAGACGACCAGCCGCCAGCCGTTGCGCATCCGCAGCCCGACGACGTCGCCGGGCGCGACGCCCGCCGCGTCCAGCGCCGCCGCGATCCGGTCCACCTCGCGATCCAGCGCGGCGTAGTCCAACGACCGCTCGGCGTCGATCACGGCGTCCTGCCCGGGGTGGGCGCGGGCCTGTTCGCGGAACAGCGCGTGCACGTCGCGGCCGGGGCAGTACCCGGCCCGCACCCACCGGGCCCGCAGCGCGGCGGGGACGAGGTCGCGGATCCTCGGCGTGGCGGTCATGAGAACTCCCAGGGGGGCGGTGCGAAGCCGTGTCCGGTGCGGCCCAGCGCGGGAGCGAACCGCGCGTCGGCGACCAGCTCGCCCAGGTCCGCGCACACCGGGGTGAGGACGAGGTCCAGCGCCGCGCCCCGCGCCACCCAGGTCGCGGTCGGCTCCTCCCGGCAGCGCCGCGCGATCCGCTCCGGCGCGGCGCCGAACAGCGCGGTGGCGGCCTCCGGTGCCGTCGTCTCCGGCAGCACGGCGAAGCCGTCCGCGGTCCGGAGCGGACCGTCCCAGGGGCGCGGGCGGGCGCGAGCCGCCCGGGGGACGAGCCCGGCGGCGGAGAACAACGAGCTGTCCACCCGCGAGCCGGTGCCGGTGCGGATCCGGCGCAGCAGCGCCGCGAGCACGCCGTGCGCGCACACCAGCCCGCCGAGCACGTCGGTCAGCGTCAGCAGCGTGGGCGCCACCGGCTCACCGGCGGGCGTGAGCGCGGCGGCCAGCCCGCTGCCCGCCTGCACCAGGAAGTCCGTGCCCAGCGGCGGATCCGGGCCCGCGGCCGGATCCCAGCCGGCGGCCGCCGCGTACACCAGACCCGGCCGGGCGCGCGCCAGGTCGGTCGCGTCCAGCCCGAGCCGCGCGGCCCGGCCCGGGGCCCAGTTGTGCACGAAGACCTCGGCTCCGGCCACCAGCTCCCGCAGCTCGCGGCGCCCGGCGGCGGACTTGATGTCCACCTCGACGGTCCGCTTGCCGTCGTTGAGCGCCCGGTAGCGGGCCGAGCAGGCACCGGCCATCGGTGGAACCCCGCGCATCGGATCCCCGCCCGGCGGCTCCACCCGGATCACCTCGGCGCCGAGCATCGCCAGCACCAACCCGGCGACCGGGCCCTGCACCCGGCGGGTGCACTCGACCGCGACGAGACCCGCCAGCGGCGCCGAACCCGGCCCCGGCAGCGCGGCGGACGCGGCTGCCGCGCCCGGCAGGGGAGAGCTCTCCCAGGCGGGGACCTCGCGGGGCGGCTCCGGATCGTGGCGGACCGCGAGCACGCTCACCCCGTGCGCGGCCGCCGCCGCGCGGACGGCCGCGAAGCGGGCCCGGCCCGCGACCTCGTGCAGCTCGGCGGGCAGCGCGCAGCGGGCCGTCGCGAACCGCTGCTGGAACGGGAACCAGCCCCGCGAGATCGCGCCGGTCCCGGCCCCCAACCGGAGCCAGAAGCCGAGCCAGGGTTCCGCGTCGAGCGTCTCCAGCTCGAACCTGATGCCGTCGGCGGACGTGAACGGCGGTCGCCGCCCCGCGCCCCCGGGGTGCGCGTCCGGTTCCCGGGCGGCCACCGCGAGGTACTGCCGCACGCCGAACAGCGCTGCCTGCGCCACCGAGGTCCGCACCCGTTCGACCCGGCCGCCGCGGGCGCGGGCGATGGCCGCGGCCAGTTCCCCGTGCGCCGCGAGCGCTCCGGCGAGCACCGAGGCGCCCGCCACGCCGAGCTCGCGCGGCCGCCCCGCCGCCCGGCCGTGCACCTGCATGATCCCGCAGGCGGCCTGCACCGCCACCTCGTCCGCCAGCGGCGCCCGCACCGGGCCGGCCCAGCCGAGCTCGCACCGCGGGCTCCCGGCGGCGCCCAGGCGGTCCCGCACCAGCTCGGCGGTCCGCGGCCGCGCCGCCCGGAACACCGGAAGGGCGCTCACCGCGCGGGTTTCCGGCCGTGCACCGAGTACATCAGGCTCGAGGTCGCCCGGAAGTCCGGGTGCAGCATGACCTCCCGCACCCGGGTCAGCTCCGGCCCCGTCATGCCCGCCGCCAACAGCTGATCGCGCAGGTGCTCGGTGTGGTGGGCCAGCAACCGCAGGTCCGCCGAATCCCGGTGCCGCAGCTGCACGTGCGGACGCGGATCGATGCCGGACAGCCCGGCCCGCCGCATCGCCAGCGGCACCCGGCGGCCCCAATCCGCGTCCACCCCGGCCGACCGCATCACGGTCGCCTTCGCCGCGAGGAACTTCTCGTACAGCCGCGCGGATTCCTCGTCCGGAGCCAGCAGCAGCGGCTCGTAGGAGGTGTCGAACTCGTCGATCTGCAACCAGCCGCCCGGTCGCAACGCCCGCACCAGCTTCGCCAGCACCTCGTGCCGCTGCGGCAGGTGGCGCAGCACCAACCGGGCCAGCACCAGGTCGAACTCCCCGGCGGGCAGCGGGTCCGACACCACGTCGTGCGCGAGGACCTGGAGGCCGGGGCCCGGTCGCAGGCCAGGCCGCAGCTCGGTGGCCAGCACCGAACCCGTGGGCGCCACCCGGTCCGCGAGCCAGCGCGCGACCTGCCCGGAACCCGCACCGACCTCCAGGCAGCGCCACCCCGGGCCGACGCCGGTCTCCGCGAGCCGGGCCAGGGTGAGCGGATCGTGCGCGGCGGACAGGCAGCTGCGCTGCTCCTGCTCGCGGACCTGCTGGTCGTGGAAGACGTAACCGCTGCTCACCGCGGGCCAGCGCTGTTCGGGGGCGATCACGTCCACCGCCCCGAACCGGAGGTCTCGGCGCTGCCGGTGAGCCGCTCCAGCAGCTGCGATCGCCGGACCTTCCCGGTGCCGGTGCGCGGCACCTGCTCCCAGGTCAGCACCACCGGCTCCCGCATCGGCGGCAGGCCGCGCACCGCGCGCCGCCACGCCCCGGAGGGCAACGCGCCGTCCGGGGTCACCACCACCGGCAGCGGGCGTTCGCCCGGCCGGGCCAGCACCACGCACTCCAGGGCGCTCGGCATCCGGTCCTCCAGCAGGTCCTCGGTGCGCAGGCAGCTGAGCCGGGGGGAGCGGTCCACCTCGCGGTCCAGCAGCGTGAGGTGACCGTCCCGGTGGTGCACTCCCAGGTCACCGGTGTTCCACCAGGGCCCGACCCGCTTCGCGTCCCAGCGCTCGGACTCGCCCCGGTAGTCCTGGCAGCGCGCGGCGGTGCGCACGAACACCAGGCCCGGGCGGCCGCGCGGCACCGGTTCGAAGGTGTCCGGGTCCACCACCCGCAACCGCGTTCGCCCCGGCACGGGCCACCCCAGGTTCCGCGCGGTGGACCCTCGGACACCGGTCAGCGAGCGCCGGGTGTGGAAGCGGAAGGTGAGCGGGCCGGTCTCGGTCTGCCCCCAGCCCTGCATCCACAGCGGACTCCGGTGCGCGGAGGCGTTCAGGAACGCGCGGATCGTCGGCGGGTGCACCGCGTCGTAGGTGCTGATGTACAGCCGCACCCGCCGGAACGGGTTGTCCAGCCGCCCGGTCAGCTGCCGGAACCGGACGTACGCCGCGGGCAGCGCCTCCACGATCGTCGGCGGGTGCGCGCGCAGCACCGGATCGGCCCGGTCCGGGTCGTGGCCGCTGAGCACCACCAGGTCGCGGGGCGCGGTGCTCAGGGCCACCGCCGTCCAGCAGAAAGTCCGGCCGTGGGCGTAGGAGCTCGCGTTGGCCACCACGTCGTCCGGGCGGACCCCTATCTTCGGCAGCCGGGTGCACTCGAAGCGCGCCAGCTGCCCGATGATGGTGCGGGTGGAGTGCACGACGAGCTTCGGCACCCCGGTCGTCCCCGAGGTGTGGTGGACCACGAGCGGGTCGTCGTCCGGGCGCAGCTTCGGGGCCGGCGCGGCGCTGTTCCGGACCTCGTCGAGGGCGACCGCGCCGGGCGCCGACCCGTCGAGCAGCAGTGCGGTCCGGGCGGCCGAGACCAGGTCCAGCCCCTGCTCGGCGCAGCGCCGCACCAGGCCGCTCGTGGTGACCAGCACCCGCGCGTCCAGCCGCTTGAGCAGCTGCTCCAGGGCCGTCGTCGGCAGCTCCGCCGACAGCTGCGCGGGCACCGCCCCGATCCGCACCGCGGCGCAGGCGAGCAGGTCGTAGTCCCAGTGGTTGTCCTTGGCGATCGCGACCAGGTCCCCGCGCCCGGCCCCGGCGGCCGCCAGCCAGCCCGCGGCGGTGCGCACCAGCTCCGCCAGCTCCGGGACGGACCAGCTCGCGCCCCCGTCCGGCGCGATGTCGAACGGCCGGTCCAGCCGCACCGTCGTCGCGACGCCCCGCCGCGCGCACTCGTCGAACAGGACACCCATGTCATGCGGTTTCAACGCGGCGGCTCCTCGCCTGGATCGGAATGCTCAACGGGGCGCGCAACCGGCTCAGCACCCGGGAGGCGGCCAGCGCGCCGGAACGCACCGCTCCCTCGCTGGCCGGGCGCAGCATCACCCAGTCCCCGGCGTAGTCGACGGGCCGCAGGCGCCGGGCCATGAACCGGGAGCGCAGCCCCAGCGCCGCCGGAGTGGCCTCCGGCAGGCCGAGCGGGTGCCGGTGCGCGAAGGTGCGCCGGGTCGCCGCCGCGAGCCCCGGCACGTAGTCGGCGGCCGCGGTGGCGAGCCGGGTGATCACGTCCTCGTCGGGCAGGTCCAGCAGCCGCGCGGTGGTCGCGGCGTTCGGCATCAGCGTGAGCAACCCCGCCCCGGCGGGGGTGCGGTCCGGGTGCTTCTGGTGGTCGAAGATGATCGCGGACAGCACGTCGTCCTCGGACTCCGGCGTGAGCAGCAGGTAGGGCGGCGGACCGTGGCGCGGCGCCAGCGGCCGGTCCAGCAGGCAGCTCACCTTCAGCGCCGGCGTGAACGTGCAGGCCCGGAGGAAGTCGGCCTCCACCTCCGGTGCCCCCGGGTGCAGCCGGGCGGCGACCGGGGCGGGTACGCACAGCAGCACCGCGCGGGCGGTCACGGTCTCCTCGCCGACGAGCAGCCGCGCGGCCTGGCCGGTGGAGACGACCTGGTGCACCCGGTGCCCGGTGCGCACGTCCAGCGTCGCGGCCAGCCGCCGCGCCAGCACGTCCATGCCGCCCCGGTAGGTCCGCCAGCCGGAGGCGTCGCCCACGGCCAGCAGCAGGGACAGCATCACCGCCGCGGCCGAGCGCTCGGTGTTCCAGCCGAAGAACGTCCCCACGACCGGTTGCAGCAGGTAGTCGTGCAGGTCGGGGTGGTAGGCGCGGGCGAACTCGGCGACCGTGGCGGCGCCGAGCGGGGTGCGTTCCGGGTCGTCGGTGTCGAACTCCCCGCGCCGCCGGGACAGCCACAGCTGGAACCGGGCCAGGTCCACCCGCGCCAGCGGGGAGAGCCCGGCGCCGGTGAGCAGCCCGCGCGCGTCGGCGACCCCGGCGTGCGGCCGACCGCCGCGCCACATCGCGATCGGACTGCTGATCAACGGGACCTCGTGCTCACCGATCCCCAGCCGGGACAACAGCTCCCAGGTGGCGCGGTAGCCGCGCGGCGACAGCTGCTCGGCCCCGGCGTCGATCGTGTAGCCGTCGACGCGAACGCTCGCGGTCCGGCCGCCCACCTGCTCGGCCGCCTCGAAGACCCGGACGTCGAGCCCGGCGCGCGCCAGCTCGGTCGCCGCCGCCAGCCCCGCCATGCCCGCGCCGACCACGGCCACGTCCAGCTCCGGGCTCATCCCGCGAACCCCCCTCCGACGAGCAGGTTCGCCAGCACGAGCAGCGCCACGTGCACCCGGTGCACCCGGAACCCCAGCCTGCGGGCCCGCATGATGTCGCCGACCCGGAACCCGAGGTGGTACTGCCGGGCGCGCAGCGCGGTCCCCGGCAGCAGCAGCACCGCGAACCACCACGGCGCCACCCCGGTGAGCGAGGCGCCCAGCCCGAGCAGGAACTCGCCGGCGGAGAGCGCGCCGATGAACAGCGCGTTGCCGCGCTCCGTGGTCAGCGCGGCGACGGTCGGCCTGCCCACCGAGCGGTCGCCCACGACGTCGTTGGTGTTGGAGTAGACGCCGAACATGAGCGGCCCGAGGCCGAACAGCACCGCCTGCACCAGCGCGAAACCGGAGAACTCACCGGTCGCGAGCCCGTGCGGGACCAGCACCAGCGCGGTGCCGAGGGCGACCAGGTAGGCCTCCTGCAAGCCGTGGTAGCTGAGCTTGAGCCCGCAGGAGTACTGCAACGCCAGCACGTAGGTCAGCGCCAGCACCACCAGCGTCCACAGGGGACGGTGGGGGGCCGCGGCGACGGCGGCGGTCCACAGCACCGCCCCCGCCGCCGCGGCGAACCACCCGAACCGCAGCGCTTCCCGCTCGGTGAGCGTGCCCGCGATCAGCGGCTTGCGCAGCTTCCGGCGCAGCGGGTCGTTCGGCCCGTAGTTGGTGCCGTCGCTGCCGTCCCGGAACCCGGTCACGTCGTCGAACGCGACGAGCGCGACGACCGTGCACACCTCGCCGAGCAGGAACAGCAGCAGCACCGGGATCGCGCCCGCCCCGGCGGCCGCCGGGAGCAGCGCGGCGGATCCGACCACCAGGATGCTCAGGTAGTAGTCGTAGACGTCGAGCTTGCCCAGCCGGGCGTAGCTGCGAGCCTTGCTCTCCGGCCTGCCGCTCCCGGCGTGCCCGGGCGCGGCGTGCAGGTCGCTGGTCATCGTGCGGAGGGCTCCTCGGTAGGCGGGACGGGGCGAGCCGGCCCTCAGGCGGGCTGGGGTCCGCGGCGGTGGCGGGCGAACTCGCACACGGCGTCGGCGATCCGGTCCACCTCGCCGTCGGTGAGGTGCGGGTACATCGGCAGCGCCAGGATCCGGGCGCTGGCCCGCTCCGCGTTCGGCCAGCGCTCCCCGACGGGCGCGCAGGGCAGGAACGCGGCCTGGTGCGGCAGCGCCAGCGGGTAGTAGACGTGCGAGCCGATGCCGTGCTCGGCGAGGTACTCGCGCAGCACGTCGCGCTCCTCGGCCTGCAGGCAGTAGACGTAGTGGCAGCGGCCGTCCCGCCCCGGCGGCGGCGCCAGCACTCCGCGGTCGGCCAGCGGGGCGAAGCGCTCGGTGTAGCGCTCGGCGATCTCGGCCCGGCGCGCGAGCCGGGCCGGGAACCCGGCGTAGCGGTAGCGCTGGAAGGCGGCCTGGATCTCGTCGAAGCGGCTGTTGGTGCCGATGACCCGGTGCACGAAGCGCTCCTGCTGGCCGTGGTTGCGCAGCATTCGCACCCGCTTGCCCAGCGCCGGGTTCCTGGTGACCACGGCCCCGCCCTCGCCGGGCATCCCGAAGGACTTGACCTGGACGAAGGAGTAGACCCCCGCCTCGCCCCACATCCCGGCGGGGGTGCCGTGCAGCACGGCGCCCTGGGCGACCGCGGAGTCCTCCAGCAGCCGCAGGTCGTGGCTCGCCGCCAGCTCGGTGAACCGGGGCATGTCGGCCATGACCGAGAACATGTGCGCGGGCAGCACCGCCTTGGTGCGGTGCGTGACCCGCCCGCGCGCCGACTCCGGGTCCAGGACCATCGTGCGCGGGTCGACGTCGGCGAACACCGGGGTCGCCCCGACCCCGAGCACCGAGGAGGCCAGCGGCGCGCAGCCGAACGCGGGCACCACCACCTCGTCACCAGGACCGACGTCCATCGCGCGCAGCACCAGCCCGAGCGCGGCGGTGCCGCTGCCGCAGGCGATCACGTCGGCCGCGCCGAGATCGGCCCGCAGCATCTCCTCGAATTCGCGGGTGTGCTCGCCCAGAATGAAATTCTGCCGGGAATCGCGGCCGATGTCCCGGATCACGTCGAGCATCACCTTGCGGTCGTGTTCGAAAAGGTCCGGCGGGAAGAACGGAATTTCGGAGCGCATCATCGCCTCCCGGAATAGAACGCGCGCACCGCGGCGCAGACCTGTTCCAGTTGTTCGAGGGTCAGGTCCGGGTACAGCGGCAGCGCCAGCGCGCGCCGGGCGGCGGCCTCCGCGTTCGGCAGCCGCTCCGCGCCCGGACGCGCGGTCTGGAAGCAGGGCTGGCGGTGCAGCGGAACGGGGTAGTAGGTCTCCGTTCCGATTCCCCGCTCGGCCAGCCGGGCGGCGAGTTCGTCCCGCCGTTCCACCTCGATCTGGAAGACGTAGCTGACGCTCGCCGAGCCCGGTCCGCGGTCGACCACCTCCGGCAGCCGCAGGACGCCGGGCACGTCGGCGAGCCGTGCCCGGTAGGCGGTGGCCAGCGCGGCGCGGCGGGCGATGTCCTCGTCCAGCCCGGGCAGCTTCGCCAGCAGCACCGCGGCCTGGATGTCGTCCATCTTGCTGTTGGTCCCGGGCAGCGCGGTCTCGGTGGAGATCCCGGGGAAGTGGTCGAGGGTGTGGCCGAAGCGCCCGTGATGGCGCAGCCCGCCGACCAGTTCCGCGATCCGCGGGTCGTCGGTGAGCACGGCCCCGGCGTCGCCCATCGCGCCGAGCACCTTGGTGGGGAAGAACGACAGCACCCCACCAGCGCCGTGCAGGCCGGCGTGGACGCCGAGCTGGCGCATCCCGATCGCCTCGGCGCTGTCCTCCAGCACTCCGAGCCCGAGCCGCGCGGCCACCCGGGACAGCGCGCTCATGTCGGCC
Source organism: Saccharopolyspora antibiotica (assembly GCF_047200635.1). Taxonomy (NCBI): domain Bacteria; kingdom Bacillati; phylum Actinomycetota; class Actinomycetes; order Pseudonocardiales; family Pseudonocardiaceae; genus Saccharopolyspora; species Saccharopolyspora antibiotica. Next base: position 247,263 of record NZ_JBJZOI010000004.1, read on the forward strand.
ATCTGGTTGAACAGGTGCGCGGGCATGACGAAGCGGGTGCGCGGTCCCGCGACGCGCTCGACCTCGGCCGGGTCGAGCGCGTAGGTCACCGGGTCGATGTCGGCGAACACGGGGCGGCCCCCGGCCAGCACCACCGAGCTCGCGGTGGAGACGAAGGAGTAGGCGGGCACGACGACCTCGTCGCCGGGCCGCAGGCCCATCGCGCGCAGCAGCAGGACCAGCGCGTCGGTGCCGCTGTTGACACCGATGGCGTAACGCGCCCCGGTGTAGTCGCACAACCGGCGCTCCAGCTCGGCGACCTGCTTGCCGTGGGAGAACTTGCCGTTGTCGAAGACGTCCTCGACGCGGGCGCTGAGGTCCGGCCAGAGCCGGTCGAAACTGCGGGCTTGCGAGAAGAACGGAACGGGCGCGGACGTATCCGGCGGGCTCGATAATTCTCGCGCCCCGGCGTCATTCGCACCGCGGGACACGATGGTCAACTCCTGGGAAAGAGAGGGCTTCGTCGGCTGGAGAACCTAACCCAACGCCGCGTTCTCCGGAAAGGGCGGCGGGGGTGGGCGAGCATTTTTCATCCTTTTCGGTGATCGTTTGGGAAGTGGGCCGCGACCCGCCTCCGAGGTCGTTCCGCGAAATCGCTAGTCTGCGCCCCGGCCCCCGCTCGGCGGGAGGTGCGCTCGCATTCCCGCGCGGCCGATCGCATTCCGTCCTGAATGGACCGAAGTCGGCGTTCGGGGAAATGTCCATTCCAGATCCGGAGCAACGGAGGACGATGCTGCACTCACTCGTGGTCGGACTCGGCCGCGCCGGAGCGGGCCTGCACCTGCGCGTGCTCGCGCAGGCCCGGGAGCGCGACCGCGACCCGTTCCACCCCGGCGCGATCATCGCCTGCGATCCCGCACCGCGAACCCGGCTCGTGCGGCCCGGGGTGACCGCGGCCGAGTCGGTCCGCGCCGCCGCCGAGCTCGTCCCCCCGGGGCGCACCGTCGTGCACCTGTGCACCCCGCCGGTGGACCGCCCCGCCCTGCTCCGGGAGCTGGCCGGACTCGGCTTCCGGCGCTTCGTGGTGGAGAAACCGCTGGCGGTCGACCTCGCGGGCCTCGCCGAGATCGAACGGATCCGCGCCCGGCACGGGCTGCGGCTGGCCGTGGTGGCGCACTGGCTCGACGCCGAGCTCACCCGCAGGCTCGCCCGGCTCATCGGCGGCGGTTCGCTCGGCCCGCTGCGCTCGATGTCGTTCCACCAGCACAAGCCGCGGTTCGCCCACACGAAGTCGACCAGCGGCCACCCCACCGCCTTCGACGTGGAGCTGCCGCACTCGCTCGGCGTGGCGCTGCACCTGGGCGGCCCCGCCGAGCTGGTCGGGGCCGAGTCCGCCGACATGCGCTGCGGCGACCTGGTGCTGCCCGGGATGGGCGGCGCCCGGATGCTGCTGCGGCACCGGGACGGGACGCGCACGGAGCTCGTCTCCGACCTCACCGCCCCGGTGCGGGAGCGCCGGGTCGAGCTGGACTTCGCCCGGGGGCGGGTCGTCGGGCACTACCCGCTCAGCGACCAGGACCACCACGCGCAGCTGCACGTGCCCGGGGCGCCGCGACCGTGGGAGGTGTTCCCGGACGACGCGCTCACCGAGTTCGTGCTCCGCACCTACCGGCGGTTCCGCGCTCGCGTTCCGGAACCCGATCCCGAGGCCGACGAGCGCTTCGCCCAGCAGTGCGAGGTCGTGCGCCTGCTCGCGGCCGCGAAGGGGCGCCGCGTCGGCACGACCGGACCCGTTCGACACCAGAGGAGGACCTCCGATCATGCAGGGTGACCCCCGACCCGCGCTGGCGGGCATCGGCGACGAGGCCGCCACCGACCTCACCGGCCAGCTCGCCGCGATCCGCAGACTCGGCTGGAGCGGCGTCGAACTGCGCACCGTGGACGGCACGGCGCTGGCCGAGCTCCAGCCCGGGGACGCCCGGCGCGTCGTGCGCCAGGTGCGGGCCGCCGGGCTCGACGTCGTGTGCCTGGCCTCGCGCATCGGCAACTGGGCGCGGCCCGTCACCGCGCCGTTCGAGCCGGACCTCGCCGAGCTCGACCGGCTCGCCGAGCTCGGCGCCGAACTGGGCTGCCGCCACGTGCGGATCATGTCCTACCCGAACGACGGACTGGCCGAGGCGGAGTGGGGAGCCCGGGCGCGGGAGCGCGTCGCGCGGCTCGCCGACCGGGCCACCGAGCTCGACGTGGTGCTGGTGCACGAGAACTGCGCGGGGTGGGCGGCCGGAGATCCCGAGCGGATGCTGCGGTTGCTGGCCGACGCGCCCGCCCTGCGGCTGCTGTTCGACACCGGCAACGGGGCGGAGCACGGTTACCGGGCGATCGAGGTGCTGCGCCACGTGGTCACGCACGTGGTGCACGTGCACGTCAAGGACGCGATCGGAGCGCCGGGCGCGGTGACCTACGCGCGACCGGGAGAGGGGAGCGCGGGTGTCGCCGACTGCCTGCGGCTGCTGCTGAACTCCGGCTACCGCGGGGCGTTCTCGCTGGAACCGCACCTGGCGACCCGTCCGCACGAGGGCAGCGGCCCGGACGCCGACGCGGCCGACCGGTTCGTCGACGCGGGCCGCTGCCTGGAGCGGTTGCTGGGCGACCTGCTCGCCCCCTACGCCGCGGGCGTCGCGGCACCCGGCCGGTCCTGATGCGCGCCGAACCGGCCCCGGCCGGGGTGGACCCGCTCACCGAGGCCGACCTGGCGCTGCTGCGCGACCTCCTGGAGATCCCCACGGTGAACCCGCTGGAGCCCGCCGCCCCACCGGCGCGGATCCGGGAGGCCCAGGAGCGCTACGCCCGCGCCGCCCACCGGATCGGCTTCCGCACCGCGCACCACGACGCGCCCGGTCCGGAGGCGCTGGAACGCCCCGGGATCCCCCGCGCGGTGCGGGAGGCGGCGAGCAATCCGGGCTTCCTCGCCGACCAGCCCAGCCTCGTGCTGCGGCTCGGTCCCGAACTGCCCGCGCGGCGGACCGCGATGTTCAACGTGCACCTGGACACGGTCGCCGGGCTGGAACCCGTCACCCGCAGCGGAGACGTCCTCACCGGACGGGGCGCGGTCGACGCGAAGGGGCCGGCCGTCGCGCTGCTCGCGGGGATCCGCGCCGCCCTCACCGCGCGCCCCGGCCTCGGGGACGAGGTCGGCGTGCTGGTGCAGGCGGTGTCCGGGGAGGAGGGCGGCGCGATGGGGGTCTACGGCACCCGTCCGCTCGTCGAGGCGGGTTTCTTCGGGCGGCTCAACGTGTTCTGCGAGCCCACCGGGCTGCGCTACCTGCCGCGCGCCACCGCCTCGGCCACCGCCCGCGTCTCCGTCGACGGGCGCGGCGCCATCGACGACGACCCCGCCTCCGGGCACAACGCCACCGTGCTGCTCGGGTTCCTCGCCCAGCACCTCGCCCGCCGCCTCGACCCGAGCGACCGCCCCGGGCGGTGCTGCGTCGCCGGAATGCGCACCGGGGACCGGCACAACCGCGTCTACGGCAGCGGCAGCCTGCTGCTGAACCTCTCCTACGCCACCACCGCGGAGGGCGAGGCGGCCGAACGCGCGCTGGAGGCCGCGGTGCGGGACGGGCTCGCGGAGTTCACCGCGATCTTCCGGCACACCAGGGAGTTCGCCCGCACCGCGGAACGTGCCGCCGAGCTCGTCCGCGTCGACTGGCTCAAACGCGGCCTGCCCTGCCTCGACGACACCGCCGGGTGGGCGCGGGAGCTGTTCGCCGACGCGGGCATCGACCGCTGGCCGGACGAGGAACCCGCCTTCACCTGCGACGCGATCTGGATGCACGGGATCCCGGACACCTGCACCGCGGTGCTCGGCCCGGGCTCCCTGCAGGCGAACGGCGCGCACGCCGAGGGGGAACACGTCGCCGTGGCCGAACTGCGGGCGTTCGCCCGCGCGGTCGCGGCGCTGCTCGTCGCATTCACCGATCGGCACCGCGACGGTGCCGGAGAGGAGTCCACCTGATGACACTGCTGCCGGAGATCGCGCACTCCGGGGAACGAACCACGGTGCCCCACGCCGAGCTGCGCGCGTTCACGGCGCGCCTGTTCACCGAGCGCGGGATACCCGATCGCCGAGCGCTCCTCGCGGCCGACGCGCTCTGCCACGGCGATCTGTGCGGACTCGACTCGCACGGGCTGTTCAACCTGACCAGGCTGTACCTGCCGCTGCTGAGCTCCGGGCGGGTGGACCCGGCCGCCGAACCGGTCGTGCTGCGCGACCTCGGCGCCTGCGCCGTGCTGGACGCCCGCCGCGCCCTCGGCCTGTGGGCCGCCGCGGAAGCGGCCGACCAGGCGATCGATCGCGCCGCCGAGCACGGCGTCGGCCTCGTTTCGGTTCGCGGCGGCACCCACTTCGGCTGCGCGGGCTTCCACGCCGCCCGCGCCGCCGAGCGGGGCATGATCGGCCTCGTCGCGAGCAACTGCGGCCGCCAGCGCATCGCCCGCCCACCGCTGGGCGCGCTCGCCTTCCTCGGCACCAATCCGCTCAGCATCGCCGCGCCCGCGCTCGACGACCACCCCTTCCTCCTGGACATGAGCACCACCACCGTTCCCGCCGGCAAGGTGCGCCTCGCCGCCAGCGGCGGGGAGCGGATACCGGAGGGGTGGATAGCCGACGACAGCGGCGCGACCACCACCGACCCCGCCGAGTTCGAGCGCGGAGCCGCCCACCTGCGCTGGCTGGGCGGTGAGCCGGAGACCGGCGCGCACAAGGGGTTCGGCCTCGGCCTGGCCGTGGAGGTGCTGGCCGCGCTGCTGCCCGGGGCGGGACTCGGACTCGCGCCCGAGGCACTCGACGGGGACGGCGGGCCGCACGGCCGCGACGACGACATCGGCTACTTCGTGCTGGCGCTCGACCCGGGGCTGCTGCGTCCGGACGGCGGGTTCGCCGCCGAGGCCCGCCGCGCGTTCGGCGCCCTGCTGGACTGCCCGCCCGCAGCGGGTGAGCCGGTGCGCTACCCGGGCTGGCAGGAGGCCGAGCTGGCCGCGCACCGCCGCCGCGAAGGCGTGCCGCTGCGCCCGCTGGTGCACCGCGAACTGGTCGAGCTCGGCCTGCGCGGTGCCGAGGAGACAGGAGGAACGCGATGAGCGCCCCGACCCCGCGCCGGGTGGCCGTGATCGGCCTCGGCGCCATCTCGCGGTTCTACCTGGCCGCGATCGACTCGTCGCCCGGCTGGGAGCTCGCCGCGATCTGCGACGTGCGCCCGGGAGCGCTGGCCTGCCTCGGCGGCTCGGTGCCCGCCTACCTCGACCACCGGGCGATGCTGGGCGAGGTCGAGCTGGACGCCGTGCTCGTGGTGGTGCCCAACGACGCGCACGCACCGATCTGCCGCGACGCGCTGCGCGCGGGGGTGCCCGTGTGCGTGGAGAAACCGATCGCGATCGACCTCGCCGACGCCCGCGACCTCACCGCGCTGGCCACTCCCCGGACGCCGCTGTTCACCGCGTTCCACCGGCGCTACAACAGCAACGTGCTGCGCCTGCGGGCGGAACTGGGTTCCAGCGCGCCGATCGAGTCGATCATCGTGCGCTACCTGGAGCGGATCGAGGACCACCTCGGCGGGGACACCTGGTACCTCGATCCCGACCGCTGCGGCGGGGGGTGCGTGGCCGACAACGGGCCGAACGCCTTCGACCTGGTGCGGCTGTTCCTGGGTGATGTCGAACCCGCGGGAGCCACGCTGCGCCGGGACCGGGACGGCATCGACCGGCAGGCCGTGATCACGCTGCGCTCCGCCACCGGGGTCCCGGCCGTCGTCGAGCTCGACTGGTCCTACCCGGGCGAGACCAAGGACGTGGAGGTCCGCTGCACCGACGGTTCCGTGCACCACGCGGACCTGCTGCGGGGCTACCCGGGGTTCAAGGGCTCGCTCGGGCACGAGTACACCGCCGCGCTCGCGGACTTCGGCGACCTGCTCGACCGGCGCGGGGACGCCGCCGCGCGGCGGCCCGACGGCGGGTTGCCCGCGCTGGAGCTGGTGGACGCCGTCTACCGCGCCGAGTTCCTCGACGGCGCGCAGAACTGGGAGGGGCAGACGTGAATCCGCACGAGGACGGCCGCAAGCGCGGCTTGCACGCCACGGTCGTCAAGGTGCTGCGGCACCGCAGGGCGGACCGGGGCATGTCGCTGGAACCGCACGCGAGCCGCTGCATCCGGGCGGGCGAGGTGCACGAGCTCGTCACGACCGACCACGTCGACACCGAACCCGGCGCCCGGATCGACCGGGTCGGATTCCTGGGCTTCGCGGAGTTCGGCTGCGCCGGCGTGCTCGATCGCGGTGACGAGCTGCGGATCGGGAACCGGGTGGTCGGCACCGTGCTCGGCTTCGACGCCTGCCACTTCCCGAACCACTACAACATCCTGGTCCGCGCGGAGGTCGCCAGCACCGGCGAGGAACTCGGCCTGCACCCGGAGATGCCCCTGGCCTTCGCGCAGTCGGTCCTGACCGGCCCCGCGCCGATGTCCGGCGGCTGAGCGGGGAACGGCCGGTGACCTCACCAGGGGCGGAGGTCACCGGCCGCCGTCCACCGCGATCAGCCGAGCAGCTCGACGTGGAGCCGCCCGAAGTGGAAATCGCGCACGGCCGCGAGCAGTTCCGCTACCGTGAGCTTGCCGTTGGCGTCGGTGTCCACGTCCACGAAGGCCTCGGCGGCGTGCGCGCGGTCCACGCCCACCGCGTTCAACCAGGCGGCGAACTCCTGCGCGTCGATCACGCCGTCGGCGTCCCGGTCGCACAGGCCGACGATGGAGCTCATCACCGGCCCCAGCACCCGGTTGAACTCGCCCTCGCCGTCCTCGAAGATGAGCTTCCCGGTGACGCGGAGGAAGTCCTCCTCCGTCAGCGATCCCCCAGCGCTCACCCCCGCCGACTCGGCCAGGTAGTCGAACAGGCCGTTGAAGGCGTCCCGGACGGTCTGCGCCTCCAGGCTCTCGACGTTCTTGCCGAAGGCCCGCGCGATCTGCACGGCCTCCTGCTCGAAGTCCGAGCGCTCCAGACGGCCGCTGCCGTCCAGGTCCCACTTGGCGAAGCGCTTGCGCAGCCGCTCGTTCGCGATAGCCGCGGTCATGGCCATCCTCCTCGATCTCTTCGTTGTTGAGGTGGTGCTCCGTCCCCGCCGGTCGGAGAGGCGGAGGCGGCCCGCGCGGCTCTCGCGCCGCGTGAGTTCGGTGCCCGGTACCAGCCCGGGGATCGGTCAGAGCAGCGTGACGGCGCTTCCCGCCGACCGGCCCCTGGTGTCGAGCAGCAGGCAGCCGGAGGAGGAGAGCTCGATCAGGTCGTAGCAGGAGTGGTCCTGCAGCAGGATCACCAGGTCCGCGGCGTCGAGTGCCTCGTCGAGCCGGTGCTCCTTGCGCAGCGGGCGCCCGTCCACGGCGAACTCCGATACCGCGGGATCGTGGAAGCGCACGGCAGACCCCTGCGCGAGCAGCCCGCGCGCCACGGGGTAAGCCGGGGATTCCCTGGTGTCGGCGACGTCGCGCTTGTAGGCCACGCCCAGCAGCAGCACCCGGGACCCGGACATCGTCCGGCCGCGCCCGGCCAGCAGCTCGGTCGCGCGCAGGACCACGTGCGAGGGCATCCGCTCGTTGACGGCCCGTGCCGCCGACAGCGTGCCGAAGGTGAACCCGGCGCTGCGGGCCTTGCTCTCCAGGTAGCGCGGGTCCACCGGGATGCAGTGCCCGCCCACCCCGGGACCCGGCTCGAAGGGCGCGAAGCCGAAGGGCTTGGTGCCCGCGCAGTGCAGCACGTCCCAGACGTCGATGCCCATCCGGTCGCAGAACAGCGCGATCTCGTTGACCAGCGCGATGTTCACGTACCGGTAGCTGTTCTCCAGCAGCTTGGCCATTTCGGCCTCCCGGGTGCCCCGGGAGACGACGAGGGATTCCACGAAGCGCCCGTAGAAGGCGACGCCGTACTTGGCGCAGAGCGGCGTGCAACCGCTGATGATCTTCGGGGTGTTGTGCATCGCGAACCGCTCGTTGCCCGGGTCGATCCGCTCCGGCGAGTAGACGAGGTGAAAGTCCTCGCCCACCCGCAAGCCGCTGCCCAGCTCCAGGATCGGCCGCACCACCTCCTCGGTCGTGCCGGGGTGGCTGGTGGATTCGAGCACGACCAGCGTTCCGGGGCGGATCCTGCTCGCGGCCGTGCTGGCGGCGCCGCGCACCGGGCCGAGGTCGGGTTCCCCGGTGGCGGACAGGCCGGTCGGCACGCAGAGCACCACGGTGTCCGCCTCCGCCAGCACGGCGGGATCGGTGGTCGCGGTGAACCCCGCCGCCACCATGCCCGCCACCGCCGAGTCCGGCACGTCGCCGACGTGCGAGCGGGCCGCGTTGAGCCCGGCCACCACCTCGTCCGCGATGTCCAGCCCGACGACGTCGAGCCCGGCCTCGCAGGCCGCGGCGGCGAGCGGGAGCCCGACGTAGCCGAGCCCGACGACCACGAGATCTACTGCCATGCCGCCGACTCCTGTCGATGCTGGGGGCTGCTCATCACCGGGGGCACTGCTCAGGCGGAGAAGCTGCCGGTCCCCGGCGGAATGTGCGCGCCGTAGCCGGGAGCCACGGTGAGGCTCGGGGTGAGGCAGACCGGGTCGCCGTAGATCCGCACCGGCGCATCGGTGTTGTTGATCAGGACGTGCGCGGTCGGCGGCGCCTTCGTGCAGCCGCTGGGGGAGTCGTAGGTGGTGACCCGCTCGAACTCGGTGCTGAAGACCAGGACCTCCCCGGTGGCGGCGGCGCCGGGGACGGCGGTGGGCAGCGCCACCAGGGCGGCGGCCGCGGTGGCGAGCAGCAGGCGGGTGCGCAGGCGCATGGGCGTACTCCCGTTCGTGTCGGTGCGTTCCGGGGCCGGTCGCCCCGGCGGATCAGAGGTGCTTCGGCGCGGGCCTCACCGGCCGGGCCGGGTGGAGGTCGAGAGCGCGCCCACGCTCACCATCATCACGAGCACCCCGAGGATCGCGATGAACCCAGCGGTCCCGGCGGGTGATTCCCGGGGCCCGCCCGCGTCCGCGAGCTCGGTGACGGCGGGCTCGGGCCGAGGTGCTGGCGGTGGCACGGGTGCTTCCCGGGCGGTGGGCGGTTCCTGCGGAGGTGGTGGGACGGCCGGTGCCGGTTCCGGGAGGGGGACGACGAGCAGCGCGTCGGCGGCGGCCGCCTCGCCTTCCAGCGACCGCGCCGAGACCGACAACCGCACGGTCTGGCCCGGAGCGGCGCGGCACTCGTAGGTGGTCGACCGCCCGGGGGCGAGCGCGCCCAGATCCCGGCCGCAGGAAGGGGGCTCGCCCGAGACCCGCACGTCGAGCAGCTCGACGGCGGAGGTGTTGCGCACCCGCACCGGGACCGCGCCCGCTCGAGGCGGCAGGATCTCCAGCGAGACCGACGGCTTCTCCGGTGTCGGCGGTGGTGGTGGTGGCTCGATCCGCTCGATCTGCGCGCTCGCCCGCGCGAGAGCGGCGACGCCGAGATCGGTCATCCCGACCGCGCGGGCCCCGAGCGATCCGTCGTGGGGGGCCGAGCCGGAGCAGCTGGCCGTGCGGGCCTCGCCCGGCCGGAGCCTGCCGAGGACCTGGTGGCACGGCCCGATGTCGAGGGTGACCACGGTTCCCGCCAGCGCCACGTCCCCGGTGTTGCGCAGGACGGCGGTCTGGGTGACCGGCTCACCGAGCCGGGCCGCCCCGGGCCGGACCGAGGTGCTCAGCGACAACCGCGGGTGCTGGATCGGCCATCCGAGGTCCGGATCGCCGGGCACCAGGTCCGGGGTGGCGGGACCGGAGCCCGTCGGCGGGGGCGGCGCGGATGAGGAGCGGGGGCGGTCGGCATCAGCTCCGCCGGGTGCGGGCGGGAGGTAGGCGGACGTCAGCAGCGGTCCCAGCAGCACCAGCCCGCCGCACACCAGTGCGGTGGAGCGCGCGGGGCGTCGCCGCGCCACCGCGGGTGACGAGCGATTTCGAATGGATTGCTTCCGCAACATCTCACCTCCTCCGGGTTTCGGGAAATCGATGGAATGCCAGGTGGAGATGTCGGCACGAAGCGCCGACGGAAAAACCATAGCAGCGCGGAAAAGGGTCGCGGGGTGGTCGATGTGCGTCCACAATGGGCGGAGGTCTGGTTTGACCAGGGCATTTCTGGGGCATTTGACGCGGAGTGAGGAATGTGCGCGCGCATTTACCGTTACGGGTGATGACTCAAGATCACCCCAATTGGTGATTTTTGCTCCCCTTTCTTGGAAAGTTCCTCCTTTCAACGCGGTGCGGCGGGTAGTGTTCCGCGCGGCGGACGGGGGATCGGCCGTTGCCGGACAGCGCCTTCATCGGATTCCTCCTCGTTCTCCCGGCCCTCGCAGCACAGTCGACCCCTCCCGCGGCCCCTCCTGGTCTTGTCCGGCAGGTCGCGCAGTCAGGAACGGATGCCTTCGTGATCTTCCTCAGCCTTCTGGCGCTCGCGGCGCTCGTGGCGGCCGTCGCCGCGGGCACGCTGCTCAACGCCCGCCGCCGCGCGGTCGCCTCCGGCGACGCCGACTCCGAATCGCAGTCGTTCGTGGGCGGCGTGCTCAACGCGCTGTTCACCGTGGTGCTGGCCTTCTACATCGTGTTCGCCTGGCAGAACGGCGAGGACATCGACCAGGCCGCCAAGCAGGAGGTCAACGCGCTCAACGACGCCTACTGGCAGTCCACGGCCGTGCCCGCCGAGCAGGGCGCCTCGATCCGCTCGCTCGCCGTGCAATACGCGAACCGGGTGGCCGAGCACGAGTGGCCCGCCCTGGACCGCGGCGAGCTCGACCCGCAGACCGACAGCCTGCTGGCCGGGCTTCGGGCGGAGTCGATCGCGCTGCCGGTCGACACGGAGCTGCTGAAGTCGGCCCGCGAGCAGGTGCTCGCCGACGTCCGGCAGCTCGACGAGGCGCACCGCGAGCGGGTGGACGTGGCCACCGACGACCAGAGCTTCAACCTCGTGCTGCTGGTGGGCAGCGTGCTCGGCGCCGCGCTGATGCTGGCCTTCCCGCTGGTGGTCGGGCTCAGCGCCCGCCCGGCGAACGTGCTGACCATGTCGTTGCTGGCGGGGACGCTCGGATTGACCCTCTACCTCTCCGTGCAACTGATGCATCCGCTGCACGGTCCGTTCGGGGTCGATGCGGACGCATTCCGCACCTTCTTGAATTCCTTGCCGGACGGGGCGCGACCGGTCGAATGAGCGCCGGTTTCCCGCGCGGTTCCACGAGGTGCAGAAGGGCGAGGTGGGGGTCATGACGCAGGTCGCGATGAGCCGTCGTCGCGAGTCGCGCGCAGGACGCGCGCCGGCGGCCACCGCGGTGCCGTCGGGTCCGGAATGGGCGGCGGAGGCGGATCGGGTGCTCCGGGAATTCCGGACCTTTCCGACCGGGGACGCGCGTTCGCTGCGGAATGCGCTGCGCTGGTCTTTCGAACACCTCGGCACGACCTTCGCGCCGGGCGCGTCGAATGCGGAGGAACTGTTCCAGCAGGCCAGCGAGAAACTGCTGTTCGAGCAGGGGGAGGCCGCGTTCAACCGGACCCTGGCGCCGGTGCTGCGGGAGCTGGCGCGGCTGAGCCCGGACGGCACGACGCTGTCCCGCTCGGAGTTCGTCCGCTGGTTGCGGGTGCTGGGCCTGCACCCCGCCCGGGCGCTGCACGCCTGCGATCGGGCTCGTGCCCGGTATCCGGGCGATCTGCCGGTGGCCGCGATGTTGCGCGTGCTGCGCGACTACCACCTGGCCCCCGCGCCGCCCGGGGGCCCGTGAGCCTCGGATCACCGAGCGCGCGCGGGACGATCGGGCCATCCCGGAGTTGCCGCGCGCGACCGCGCGGCGACATCCCGCACGGCCCCTCGGTGCGCTGCGAGCCGCCACGACGGGTGTCCCGTCGAACCCGGTCAGGAAGGTTCGGGGCGGCGCTGGAGGCCCTCGAAGGCGAGCTTGGTGACCGCGTCGGCCACGGCCTCGGCGTCCAGGCCCGCGTGCGGGCGGTACCACTCGATGATCGAGTTCACGGTGCCGAACAGCAGCCTGCTGGTCAGCGCGGGATCGAGGTCGTCGCGCAGGTCGCCGTCGCGGGCCGCTTCGGCGACGAGCTCGCCGAGGAATCCGTCGATCTCGCGCCGCCGGGTCAGCGCGGCGCGCTCCACCTCGCTGTTGCCGCGCACCCGCAGCAGCACCGTCACGAAGGGCTGCTCGGCGACGAGCACCTGCACGCTGCGCCGCACCACGTGCCGCAGCCGGTCGATGGCCGCTCCGGAGCGGGATTCCGGCTCGGCGGTCACCGCCAGCAGCGCGTCGAGCGCGTGGTCCACGATGCGCCGCAGCAGTTCCTGCTTGCCGGAGACGTGGTGGTAGATCGCGGGCTTGGTGACGCCGAGGCGCTTCGCCAGCTCGTCCATGCTGGTGCCGTCGTACCCGCGCTCGTGGAAGACCGCGGCGGCGATCCGCAGCAAGGAGTCGAGGTCGTGGCCCGGCCTGCCCCGTCCGCGGCTCATGCGCCGTGCGCCGGGCCGTCGGCGGCGGTGCCGCGACGGTCGAGCACGCGCCGCAGCTTGCCCACCGAGCGCTCCAGCGCTCCCGGCTCGACCACCTCGACCTCCGCCGTCACACCGACCGCGTCCTTCACCGCGCGCACCAGCGCGCCGGGCGCCGTCCGCCGCTGCTGCGCGGTGGTCGCCTCCGACGCTTCGACGCGGATCGTCATCAGGTCCATCCGCTCCTGCCGGGTCAGGTCGATCTGGAAGTGCGGGGAGAGCCCGTCGGCGCGCAGCACCAGTTCCTCGATCTGGGTGGGGAAGACGTTGACGCCGCGCACGATGAGCAAGTCGTCGCTGCGGCCGGTGATCCGCTCCATCCGGCGCATCGCCGGGCGGGCGGTCCCCGGCAGCAGCCGGGTGAGGTCGCGCGTTCGGTACCGGATGATCGGCATCGCTTCCTTCGTCAGCGAGGTGAGCACGAGCTCGCCGGTTTCCCCGTCGGGCACGGCGTTCCCGCTTACGGGGTCGATCACCTCGGGGTAGAAGTGGTCCTCCCACACGTGCAGGCCGTCCTTGGTCCCGGCGAACTCGGCGGCCACCCCGGGGCCCATGACCTCGGAGAGCCCGTAGATGTCCACGGCGTCGATGCCCAGCGCGCCCTCGAGTTCGCGGCGCATGTCCTCGGTCCACGGTTCGGCGCCGAAGATCCCGGCCCGCAGCCCGGTCTCCCGCGGGTCGACGCCCTGGCGCCGCAGCTCGTCGACGAGGGTGAGCGCGTAGCTCGGCGTCACCATGAGCAGGTCCGGGCGGAAGTCCCGGATCAGCTGCGCCTGGCGCGCGGTCATCCCGCCCGAGGCGGGCACCACGGTGCAGCCGAGGCGTTCGGCGCCGTAGTGCGCGCCGAGCCCGCCGGTGAACAGCCCGTAGCCGTAGGCGATGTGCACCAGGTCGCCGGGCCGCCCGCCCGCGGCGCGGATCGAACGGGCCACCACCTCCGCCCACGTCTCCAGGTCCGCGCTCGTGTAGCCGACGACGGTGGGCTGCCCGGTGGTGCCGCTGGAGGCGTGGATGCGGGCGATCCGCTCGCGCGGGACCGCGAACGCGCCGAACGGGTAGTGCGCCCGCAGGTCCTCCTTGGTGGTGGCGGGGAACTCGGCCAGGTCGGCGAGTTCCCGCAGATCGTCCGGGTGCACCCCGGCCGCGTCGAACTTGGCGCGGTAGAGCGGGACCTGCTCGTAGGCGTGCCGCAGCGTGCTGCGCAGGTGCCGGAGCTGGTGGGCGCGGAGCTCGTCCACGCCGAGGCGCTCGCCCTCGTCGGTCTCCGCCGTCCTCGTCGTCCCGCTCATGCGCTGGGTTCCTTCCCGTCGTGCGACCCGGTGCCGCACCGCGAGCGGAGCTGACGACCTTGCGTACTGACCGAACAGTCGGTTAATAATGGGGCAGTGTTGGTGGCGGGGGTCACGATGTCAACCGGCCCCGTTCGCGGTCCACCAGTCCCGTTCCCGCCAGGCCGGTGCAGCCGGTCACGAGGAGGTCGGCCGTCCGATGCCCAGCTCGCCGCAGGAAGCGATGCCCAGCTACGTGCGTGGTCGGTGGCAGTCCCCGGCGGACGCGGGGGAGGTGCTCGCGGACGCGGTGACCGGCGAGGTCGTCGCCCGGATCTCGGCGGCGGGCATCGACCGCGCCGGCGCGCTGGAGCACGGCCGCACCGTCGGCGGGCCCGCCCTGCGCGAGCTCACCTTCCACCAGCGCGCCGCGCTGCTCAAGGCCCTCGCCTCGCACCTGCGCGAGCACCGCGAGGAGCTCCACGCGCTCTCCGCGCGCACCGGGGCCACCCTCGGCGACTCGAAGTTCGACGTCGACGGCGGCATCGGGGTGCTGTTCAGCTATTCCAGCAAGGGGCGCCGCGAGCTCCCCGACGGCCACGTCCTCCTGGACGGGCCGCCGGAACCGCTGGGCAAGGGCGGTACCTTCCTCGCCCAGCACATCGGCACTCCGCTGCGCGGGGTGGCGGTGCAGATCAACGCCTTCAACTTCCCCGTGTGGGGACCGCTGGAGAAGTTCGCGCCCGCGTTCCTCGCCGGGGTGCCGAGCCTGATCAAACCGGCCTCCCGCACGGCGTACCTGACGCATCGGCTGGTCGAGCTCGTGGTGGAGTCCGGCCTGCTGCCGGAGGGGTCCGTGCAGCTGCTCTGCGGCGAGGCGGGCGACCTGCTCGATCACCTCACCGATCAGGACTCGGTGTCGTTCACCGGCTCGGCGGCCACCGCCGCGCGGTTGCGCGCGCACCCGGTGGTGGTGGAGCGCTCGGTGCGGTTCACCGCCGAGGCCGATTCGCTGAACTGCTCGATCCTGGGGCCGGACGCGACACCGGGGACGCCGGAGTTCGACCTGTTCACCGACCAGCTCGTCACCGAGATGACGGTGAAGGCCGGGCAGAAGTGCACCGCGATCCGGCGGGCGCTGGTGCCGGAGCCGATCCTCGACGAGGTGGCCTCGGCGGTCTCGGCGAAGCTCGCGGAGGTCGTCGTCGGCGCCCCCGGGGCGGAGGGCGTGCGGATGGGCGCGCTGGCCGGACTGGACCAGCGCGAGGAGGTGCGGCGCGCGCTGCGCTCGCTGCTGGAGGCCGGGAGCGTCGTGCACGGCGATCCCGATTCGGTCGACCCGGTCGGCGCGGACGCCGACCGCGGCGCGTTCCTCGGTCCGGTGCTGCTGCGCTGCGACGACCCCGAACTCCCGCAGCCGCACGAGGTCGAGGCATTCGGCCCGGTCAGCACCCTGCTGCCGTACCGGGACGCCGCGCACGCGGTGCACCTGGCGGACAAGGGGCGGGGCAGCCTCGTGGGCTCGGTGGTGACCGCCGACGCGGCGTTCGCCCGGGAGGTGGTGCTCGGCACCGCTTCCCGGCACGGGCGGATGCTGGTGCTCAACCGGCGCGACGCGGGCGAGTCCACCGGGCACGGTTCCCCGCTGCCGCAGCTGGTGCACGGCGGCCCGGGCCGCGCGGGCGGGGGTGAGGAGCTCGGCGGCCTGCGCGGGGTGCTGCACCACATGCAGCGCACCGCGGTGCAGGGGGATCCGCGGACGCTCACCGCGATCACCGGGGAGTGGGTGCCCGGCGCGGAGCGCACCGCCACGGACGTGCACCCGTTCCGCAAGGACCTGGGGCAGCTGCGCGTCGGGGACACGGTCGTCGGCGGTCCGCGAGTGGTCACCGAGCAGGACGTGGCGCACTTCGCGGAGTTTACCGGTGACACCTTCTACGCCCACACCGACGAGGAGGCCGCGCGGGAGAACCCGTTCTTCGGCGGGCGGGTCGCGCACGGCTACCTGGTGCTCTCCTTCGCCGCCGGCTTGTTCGTGGCGCCCGAGCCCGGGCCGGTGCTGGCGAACTACGGGCTGGAGAACCTGCGGTTCCTCACGCCGACGTACCCCGGTGACGAGATCACGGTGACGCTGACCGCGAAGCGGATCACGCCGCGGCAGAACGCCGATTACGGCGAGGTCCGCTGGGACGCCGACGTCACCAACCAGGACGGCGCCTCGGTCGCCAAGTACGACGTCCTGACCCTGGTCGCCACGTCCGCGTCCTGACCGGCGATCGAACCCGGACCTTGCTTTCGCGGGGGTGCCGGGGTGAGAATTTACTGACCGAATGGTCGGTTCGGGTGCGGTGCTCGCCGAGCGGACCGGGATCGGGCCGACCAGGGGAGGGGGCGGTGGTGACCGTCGACGTGGAGGACGTTGCCGCGGCGCAGCGGTCGTTCGAGACGACCATCGAGCGCGATCAGCGGGTGGAACCCCGGGACTGGATGCCCGAGGACTACCGCGCGGGCCTGGTCCGCCAGATCGCCCAGCACGCGCACTCCGAGATCATCGGGATGCAGCCCGAGGGCGACTGGATCGCGAGCGCGCCCTCGTTGCGCCGCAAGGCGATCCTGCTGGCCAAGGTGCAGGACGAGGCGGGGCACGGGCTCTACCTGTACTCGGCGGCCGAGACGCTGGGCGCCGACCGCGCGGAGCTCACCGCCAAGCTCATCTCGGGACGCCAGAAGTACTCCTCGATCTTCAACTACCCGACGACGACCTTCGCCGACGTCGGTGTCATCGGCTGGCTGGTGGACGGCGCCGCGATCTGCAACCAGGTCCCGCTGTGCCGCAGTTCCTACGGCCCCTACGCGCGGGCGATGGTGCGCGTCTGCAAGGAGGAGTCCTTCCACCAGAGGCAGGGCTACGAGCTGCTGCTGACGATGATGCGCGGCACCGAGGAGCAGCGGGCGATGGTGCGGGACGCGGTGGACCGCTGGTGGTGGCCGTCGCTGATGATGTTCGGTCCGCCGGACGGGGACTCGCCGAACACCCAGCGGTCGATGGCGTGGAAGGTCAAGCGGCACACCAACGACGAGCTGCGCCAGAAGTTCGTCGACATGACCGTGCCGCAGGCCGCCGCGCTGGGGGTGGAGCTGCCGGATCCGGAGCTGCGGTGGAACCCGGAGCGCGGCGCCCACGACTTCGGCGAGCCGGACTGGTCCGAGCTCAAGCGGGTCATCGGCGGTGGCGGGCCGTGCAACGCCGAGCGGATGCGGCGGCGCCGCGAGGCGCACGAGGGCGGCGCCTGGGTGCGGGAGGCGGCCGCGGCGCACGCCGCGAAGCGGGCCGCCCGGGAGGAGGCAGGAGCATGAGCGAACCGGAGCGGACCCGGTCGAGCTGGCCGCTGTACGAGGTGTTCGTGCGCGGCAAGCGCGGGCTCAACCACGTGCACGTCGGATCGCTGCACGCCGCCGACGAGCGGATGGCGTTGCACAACGCCCGCAACCTCTACACCCGGCGCAACGAGGGCGTGAGCATCTGGGTGGTCCCGGCCGCCGCGATCACCGCCTCCAGCCCGGACGAGAAGGACCCGTTCTTCGCGCCCAGCGGGGACAAGGTCTACCGGCACCCCACGTTCTACGACATCCCCGACGACGTCCCGCACCTGTGAGGCCGCGATGTCCTTCGACAACGCCTACGAGGCGCTCACCGAGCAGCAGGACGCGCGGTGGGCGTTCGGCACCGGCTTCGGCGATCCGCTCGACGGGGTCGACACCGCCGTCCCGCCCGGAGTCGACGGGCCGGTGCTCTCGGCGTACTGCCTGGCGCTGGCCGACGACGCGCTGATCGCGTCCCAGCGGCTCGCGGAG
Source organism: Saccharopolyspora antibiotica (assembly GCF_047200635.1). Classification (NCBI taxonomy): domain Bacteria; kingdom Bacillati; phylum Actinomycetota; class Actinomycetes; order Pseudonocardiales; family Pseudonocardiaceae; genus Saccharopolyspora; species Saccharopolyspora antibiotica. The sequence continues at coordinate 264,939 of NZ_JBJZOI010000004.1, forward strand.
TGGGTGACCCGCGCCCCGGAGCTGGAGGACGAGGTCGCGCTCGCCAACATCGCCCTGGACCTGCTCGGCCAGGCCCGGCTGCTGCTCTCCCGCGCGGGTCAGGTGGAGGATCCGGTGCGCGGCGAGGACGAGCTCGCCTACTTCCGGGACGCCTCCGAGTTCCGCGACGTGCTGCTGGTCGAACCACCGCACGGCGACTTCGCCGAGACCGTGACCAGGCTGCTGGTGCTGTCGAGCTGGCGGCTCGCCCTCTTCACCGGGTTGACCGGTGGTGCCGACCCGGTGCTGTCCGCGATCGCCGCCAAGGGCGCCAAGGAGCTCGCTTACCACCGCGACTACGCCGCGCAGTGGGTGGTTCGCCTCGGCGACGGCACCGCCGAATCGCACCGGCGGCTGCGCGCCGGGATGGCCGAGGTGTGGCCCCGGGTGCCGGAGCTGTTCGCCGCCGCGGCGACCGACCGGGCCGCGGTGGCGGCGGGCATCGGGGTGGACCCGGCCGGAACGCTGCCCGAGGTGGCCGCGGTGCTGGACCAGGTCTGCGCCGCCGCGACGGTGGAACGCCCCGCGATCGACCCGGCCGGGCCGGTGCGAGGGCGCGCGGGCGAGCACACCGAGCACCTCGGCCCGCTGCTGGCGCGGTTGCAGGGCGTGGCCCGCGCGCACCCGGAGGCGAGCTGGTGAGCACCCTGCCGCGCGCCCGCGAGGTCGCCGCCGCCGTGGCCGACCCGGAACTGCCGATGCTCACCCTCGGCGATCTCGGCGTGCTGCGGGACGTGGAGCTCGCCGAGGGCGAGGTGGTCGTCACGCTCACCCCGACCTACTCGGGCTGCCCCGCGTTGGCCGAGATGCGCGCCGACGTGCACCGCGGGCTCAGCGCGGCGGGCTTCGAGCGGGTGCGGGTGCGCACGGTGCTGGACCCGCCGTGGACGACGGACTGGATCACCGAGCGCGGCAGGCGCCGGCTCGCCGAGCACGGCATCGCCCCGCCCGGCCCCGCTCCCGCGCGCACCGGCCCGGTACCGCTGGCGCTGGATCCGCCGCGCTCCCGGATCCGCTGCCCGCGCTGCGGTTCCGCCCGCACGGAGGAGCTGTCCCGGTTCGGCTCGACGGCCTGCAAGGCGCTGCGGCGGTGCACCGAGTGCGCGGAACCCTTCGAACACGTCAAGGAGATCTGACCGTGACATCCACTGTGGACGCTCCGGTTCCGGCGCGGCGTCGCGGGTTCCGGCCGCTGCGGGTGGCGGCCGTGGATCCGCTGTGCGAGGACGCGGCGGCGGTCACCTTCGAGGTGCCCCCCGAGCTCGCCGCCGAGTTCGCCTTCCGCCCGGGTCAGTCGCTCGCGCTGCGCCGCACCGGCCCGGACGGTGAGCAGCGGCGCTCCTACTCGATCTGCGCGGCGGCGGGGGACCGGCCCCGGATCGGGGTGCGGGTCGTGCCGGGCGGGCTGTTCTCCTCCTGGCTGGTGCACGAGGTCCGCCCCGGCGATGTGATCGACGTGCTGCCCCCCTCCGGTTCGTTCACCCCGGACCTCGGCTCCGGCGGTCAGCACGTGCTCATCGCCGCCGGGTCCGGCATCACGCCGCTGCTGTCCATCGCGGCGAGCCTGCTGCGGGAGACCACCTCGGAGGTGGTGCTGGTGTACGGGAACCGGCGCAGCGACACGGTGATGTTCGCCGACGAGCTCGCCGACCTCAAGGACCGCTACCCGGCCCGGCTGGATCTGGTGCACGTGCTCTCCCGCGAGCCCCGCGAGGCGGAACTGCTGTCCGGGCGGCTCGATCCGGACCGGTTGCGCGCGCTGCTGGGAACCCTGGTTCCGGTGGACGAGACCGCGCACTGGTGGCTGTGCGGACCGCACGGCCTCGTCGACGGCGCCCGCGAGGTGCTCGCCGGGCTCGGCATCGATCCGGCCCGGGTGCACCGCGAGCTGTTCCACGTCGACGAGCCGCCCCCGGAACCGGTCCGCGCCGAGGACGCCCCGCCGCCGGGCGCGCGTTCCGAGGTCACCCTGGTGCTCGACGGCCGCACCAGCGCGCTCTCGCTGGCCCGTGACGTACCGGTGCTCGACGGCGCCCAGCGATCCCGCCCGGACCTGCCCTTCGCCTGCAAGGGCGGCGTCTGCGGGACCTGCCGCGCCAAGGTCACCGCCGGCGAGGTCGTGCTGCGCCGGAACTTCGCCCTCGAACAGGCGGAGCTCGACGCGGGCTACGTCCTCACCTGCCAGTCGCTGCCCGTCACCGATCAGCTCACCGTCGACTTCGACGGGTGATCCGGCCGGAGAACATCCAATCTGCCCGCGCGAGCGGGGGCCGTTAACGTTTTCGCATGGTCCCGATGCCGGTCACCGAGCGGGTTCTGCTGCGGGAGTGGAACGCGGACGACGTCGAGGGCGCGTTCGCCGTCTACGGCACCACCACCGTCACGGACTGGCTGGTGCCCTCGATGCCCCGGGTGGCCGATCTGGCCGCGATGCGCCGGGTTCTGGGGCGCTGGATCGAGGAGCAGCGCGAGCTGCCCCCGCCGCTGGGCCGGTGGGCGTTCGAACACCGGGAGACCGGTGAGGTCATCGGCGGTGCCGAGCTGCGCCCGCTGCCGCCGCACTTCGAGGACGTCGAGGTCGCTTGGCACCTGCGGCCGCGGTCCTGGGGCCACGGCTACGCCGCGGAGGCGACCCGGGCGCTGATCCGCTGGGCCTTCGAGCACGAGGCGGTGGAGCTGTTCGCGGTGGTCGATCCCACCAACGAGCGGGCGCACTCCACCGCGCGGCGGATCGGCATGGAGTGGGTCGGCGAGACCGGCAAGTACTACGACCGCACGCTCAGCGTCTACCGCATCCGCCCGGCCGATCTGGACGAGCACCGTCCCTACCGCTCCTAGCGGAGCCCCGACCCGCCCGCGTCCGGCGAAGCCCCGCACCGCTTCGCCATGACCCGTTCGCGCACCGGTCCGGCCCGGGCCACCGCGCTGTTCCGGGCACCGGCGGGACAGAATCCCCTGCCACGGAACGGGGAACGGCCCCCCGGGGCGGGAGCGCACCACGGCCCGGCGCGGTGCGGCGGCGTCGATGACGCCCGGGTGGCGGCCTGCCGCGGCCGGGAACATCCCCCACTCGCGCCACACCCGGCTCCGCGGCCACGAAGCTCCGCCGTTCGGGACTTTCGGCCGTGTCGCCGCACACCGGGGCTGGCAGGATCGGCGACCGCACGAACCGACGAGGGGGGACTGATGCAGGGACGACCCACGCCGCAGCAGGCCGAGGCGCACGAGCCGACGCCGCAGGAGCGGGCCCGGGCGGTGCGCGCCACCGCGCACCACGCGCGGGACGCCGTCCAGTTCGCCGAGCTGCTGGACATGCTCGGGCTGGATCCGGACGAGGGCCGCGTGCCGAGGGCGCGCTCGGGCGGACCGTCCGCCGCCTGAACCGCCGCCGACCGCGCCGCCACCTGGGGGACCGGCGGCGCGGTCGGCTCGGGCGGACCGGATTTCCGGAGCTGATCCGGAGGTCCGGCGCGGCGGGCGGGTGCGGATCGCGCGATCGATCGCTCGGACGAGGGCAAGGTGCGATCCGCGGCGCCGCGCCGCGAGCCGGGACAAGTCCTCTGTGGACATCACAGGTCGGGGGCCGGGGTGCCCGGCACCGGATCGTCCGGTCGATCTCGATGTCGGGGGTACCGGGTGCGCGGTTGAACGTCTTCAGGCGCACGCCGCGGGTTCGCGCCCGGACGCGCCCGGCCCGCGCGGCCTCGTGCCCGTGCGGCGGGCCGGGGAACTGCGACCAGGACTCCGGGCTCGGGTCCCTCGCGGCACCTCCCGGCGGTCGGGCTGGAGCCCCGGGCTCGTGGTGGGCCGGGTCAGGGGAGCTCGAAGTGCTGGTAGTCCTTCGGGTCCTGCCAGTTCCCGCCCCAGGTCCAGCCCGCGCCGGTGAACACCCGCACGGCGGGGTCCGCCGCGTGCAGCATCCCCGGGTCCCGCCGCTGCCGGTCCAGGTAGGGGCCGGCGGTGGCGGGTTGCAGCACCCCGTCGGAGTCGAGGTAGGGGTTGAGCAGCGGGTTGATGTCGATCGCCCGGCCGTAGGCGTGGTTCGACCAGCTGCCGCTGCCCTCGATGCCCCGGCAGTTGAACGCGGAGGTGTTGTCGTCGCGCATCGACAGCTCGTCGGAGGCGTCGGGGTAGTCCCCGGCCGGGCGCACTCGCTCGATCGGGAAGCGCAGTTCGAGCAGCCGCGCGAACGCCTCGGTGGTCTGCGGGACCCGGTCCCGGTGCACCACGAGCTCGCCGGTGCGCTCCACGCCGTCGAAGCCGACGTGGCGCACCCGCACCAACCGCAGTTCGCCCGGCCCGACGGGGCACCCGGGGCGCCAGCTCGGCCCGAGGCGGGCCGCGTCCACCGGGAGCACCTCGGCGGGTGGCTCCGGCGGTTCGCCCGAGGGCGGTTGCGGTGCGCCGCAGCCGGCCGCGAGCAGGGCCGCGAGCAGGGCGGCGCGGCGGACTCCTCGGTTCATGCGGCGGCCTCCTCGTGATCGGCGCACTCGCCAGTGTGCGGCGGCAGCGCCACCGGTTCGAGGTGATTCGCCCGGCAGGAGCAGCACGATCGGGGTGTTCCGGGGTGCGGTTGATCGCCTCCGGGGTCACGATCTCGCCGGGATCAGCGGTCGCGGAGCCGCCGTCCGGCCCCGAACCGGACGTGCCCCGGTTCCGCGCGGGGCGCCGGCGCCCCAGCGGACGGCCAACCCCGAACCCGGGCCGTCGCGGCGATCCCGCTGGGTGGGGAGCGGAGGTCGTCGCGTACGAGCGGCCTCCGCCTCCCGGTTCAGGAGCGCACGCGCAGCCCGTCGAAGGCCATCGCCACCACCACGTCGGCGAGTTCCGCCGCTTCGAGCTCACCGCGCGGGCGGTACCACTCGGTGAGGGAGTTGACCATGCCGAACAGCAGGCGCCCGACGGTGGCGGCGTCGAAGTCGGGCCGCAGGTCGCCTTCCCGGACGGCCTCGGTGACGAGTTCGGTGAGCAGGTGGTCGAACTCGCGGCGGCGGGCCAGCGCGGCCCGCTCGACGCGGGTGTTGCCGCGCACCCGCAGCAGCAGCGTCACGAACGGCAGCTGCTCGATCAGGACCAGCACGCTGCCGCGCACCAGGTGCTCCAGCCGCGCCAACGCCGGTTCCGGGAGGGCGCGGGCGGCGTCGGCGGCGGCCAGCAGCTCGTCCAGCGCCCGGTCGGCGGCGAGCCGCAGCAGCTCTTCCTTGCTCGGCACGTGGTGGTAGATCGCGGACTTGCTGATGCCGAGCTTGCGGGACAGGTCCTCCATGCTGGTGCCGTCGTACCCGCGTTCGTTGAACAGCTTCACCGCGATGACCAGCAGGGATTCCAGGTCGTAGCCGGGACGGCCGCGTTTGGGCGGCCGGGTCGGGGGTGCTGCCTCCATGATCATGATTATTCCATCAGGCATGTGCCATTCCGGAAAGTCGTCGCCGAGCAGGACCCTCCCGCCGGGCCGCGGCGGGGACGTCTGCACAGTGGAGGCCTCGGCCGAGCGGAGACGGGAGCGGATCATGAGCACGGTGCACGCGGTGGTGGAGTCCCCGCTCGGGGCGCTCACGCTGGTCGCCCGCGACGACGCGCTCACCGCGCTGCACTTCGCGGACGGGCGGCACCGGGGGCAGGAGCCGGGGGAGCGCACCACGACGCCGCTGCTGGCGGAGGCGCGGCGCCAGCTCGCCGAGTACTTCGACCGGCGGCGCACCGAGTTCGACCTGCCGCTGGCCCCGGAGGGCGAACCGTTCCAGCTGCGGGTCTGGGCGCTGCTGCGGGAGATCCCCTTCGGCGCGACGCGGACCTACGGCGAACTGGCGCGACAGCTCGGCCACGTGCGGTACGCACAGGCGGTGGGCGCGGCCAACGGGCGGAATCCGCTGCCCGTCATCGTGCCCTGCCACCGGGTGATCGGAGCGGACGGCGGCCTCACCGGGTACGCGGGCGGGTTGGACCGCAAGCGCTCCCTGCTCGCGCTGGAGGAGCCCCCGGCCGAGGACGCGGGCCGGTTGTTCTGAACCGCGCCGGGCGTCAGGTCCGGGAGCCGCGCACCTCGATCGACTCCAGCAGCGCGGCCGTGGCCCGCTCGACCTCGTCCACGGCCCGCTCGAAGGCCGCCGCGTTGTGCGCGGCAGGCGCCCGGAAGCCGGAGATCTTCCGCACGTACTGCAGGGCGGCGGCGCGCACGTCCTGCTCGGTCACCCGCTCCGCGTACGGCGGGCGGAGGGTCTTGATGCTGCGGCACATGCCCGCATTCTCCGCCGCCCGCCGGGGCTCAGGCGAGTTCGGGAGCGGGTCCTTCGGCTCGCCAGACGGTGCCGCGGCGCTCGTGGTGCAGCAGGTCCTCCACCGCGCGGGCCACGAGCGGGCCGACCTCGCGTTCGAGCAGCAGCAGGCCCAGGTCGACGCCGGAGGTGACCCCGCCCGCCGTGATCAGGTCGCCGTCCTCGACCAGCCGCGCGTCGACCACCTCGACCCCGCTGCGGGCGAACTCGGCCAGCCCGAGCCGGTTCGTGGTGGCGCGGCGGCCCGCCAGCGCCCCGGTCATCCCGAGCAGCATCGAACCGCCGCACACCGTCGCGACCGCGGTCCCGGGCCGCTGGACCGCCGCGACCAGGAGCGCGCCCAGCGGTGAGCGCGCGGCCCGGCTCAGGACCCGGTCGATGGCCTCGCTCATCGAACCCCCGGTCTCGCCGGGGGCGGCGCCCGGGACCACCACGAGGTCGGCCCGTTCGGGATCCACGGCGGCGGTGGCGCGGAGCGCGATGCCGCCGATCCCGGAGGCCACCTCGCGCGGCCCCTCGGCGGCGGCGAGCTCGGCGGTGATGGCCCCGCCCGCCGCGGTCGAGCCGGCCAGCAGCGTCTCGTAGGGACCCAGGACGTCCAGCGGGTCGAACCCGTCGAACAGGACGAACTGCGCGTGCATGAGGGCACCTTCTTCCGGAGGGGGAACGGGAGCGCGTTCACCCCCGCGAGGCCCAAGCTAGGAGCGGCGGCCCCGGCTCACCCGTGGCGAAGCCGACAGCTTCCGCCGGATTCCGGCCAACCGCTCGACCTGTCCGGTAGCAGTGGGGTTGGCTCGACTCCCGAAGCGGCGCCCGGCCGCCACCGCACGTGAACAGGTACCGACATGCACATCCTCGCCGTGCTCGCCCTCGATCCGGTCGTGCCGTTCGACCTGGCCATCCCGGTGGACACCTTCGGCCGGGTGCGGCTCGCCGACGGCGCGCCGGGCTACGAGATCCGGGTCTGCGCGCTCGGCGACGAGGTGAGCGCGGGGGCGTTCGCCCTGCGCGCGCCGTGGGGACTGGACGGGCTCCGCGACGCCGACACCGTGGTCGTGCCGGGGCAGGCCGCCGAAGACGCGCGGATCCCGGCGCGGGCGCTGTCGGAGCTGCGGGACGCGGCCGCGCGCGGGGCCCGGATCGCCTCGATCTGCGCGGGTGCGTTCGCGCTCGCCGAGGCGGGTTTGCTGGACGGGCGGCGGGCCACGACGCATTGGCTCGGCGCCGCCGAGCTGGCCCGCCGGTACCCGGCGGTCCAGGTCGACCCCGACGTGCTCTACGTGGACGACGGCGACGTGCTCACCTCGGCCGGGGCGGCGGCCGGATTGGACCTGTGCCTGCACATGATCCGGCTCGACCACGGCTCGGCCGCGGCGGCCGACGCGGCGCGGCTCGCGGTGATGCCGCTGGAGCGCGACGGCGGGCAGGCGCAGTTCATCGTGCACGAGCCGCCCGCACCGGACGGTGCGAGCGTGCAGCCGCTGCTGACCTGGATGGCGGACAACCTGCACCGGCCGCTCACGCTGGCGGAGCTGGCGAGCCGGGCCGCGCTGAGCCCGCGCACCCTCAACCGGCGGTTCCGGGAGCAGACCGGCACCACGCCCCTGCGGTGGCTGCACCGGACCCGGTTGCGGCGCGCCCAGCACCTGCTGGAGACCACCGGGCACCCGGTGGAGCGGATCGGGGCCGAGGTCGGTTTCACCTCGCCGGCCACGTTCCGGGATCGCTTCAAGCGCCTCGTGGGCACCAGTCCAGCGCTCTACCGCCGAGCCTTCCGCAACCGCGACCTGCTGGGCGCCTGAGGCGGTTCGAGCACCGGTACTCCTGCGGCGGCCGGCCGGGCAGCTAGGCCGCCCCGGCGGCGTCGAGCGCGAAGCGGACCCGGTCCGCGACCGACGCCCTCGGGAGTTCGAGGACCTCGTAACCGTGCTCGGCGTAGACCTCGCGCAGGCTCTCGCAGGTGCGCGCGGCCAGTTCCGGGGACTGGGTGCGCTCGGCGTCGGTGCGGTAGATCTCGGGCCACGGCGGGGCGAGGAGCACCCGGGGCGCGTAGCGGAACTCCCGCGCCGCCGCCCGCGCGGGCTCGGGCTCGGGCAGTCCCTCGACGCGCAGGTAGCCCAGCACGTCGGGCACGCCGCGGTCGAAGAACACCACGCCGCCCGGCGCCGCGCGGTGCGCCCGCAGCTCCCGGAGCAGCATCAGCTCGGCGAACCGCTCGCGGTCGTCCCAGGGCAGCGCGGTGCCGCCGATCGCGAGCTGCTCGCGGATGATCGCGCGCCCGGCCTCCTCGGTCCGGGCCCACCCCGCCGCGCCGAGGGCGTCGAGCAGCGTGGTCTTGCCCGAGCCGGGGCCGCCGGTGACGACGATCCGATGCGGTGCTGCGGACATGCGGGGGCCTTCCGGTGCGAGGGGAGGGTGCCGAGACGGGCGGCGGAGCGCGCGGGACGGTGCCCGCGACGGCTGCCCCGGAGCTTACCGGAGCTGGCGGGGTGCGAGGACGTGTTCGGAGCGACGTCCGGGGGCGGCGGCGTCAGCGCGGCGGAGCTCCGCCGCCCCGGCCTCGACGAGTCCTGCCCGGCGTGCCGAACCCCGCCCCGCCCGTCCGTCCACTGGGGACGATCGGGCGGCCGGCGCGCGATCGGGGGGAATCCCGTTCGGCCGGGCGGTGCTTGTGGCGCGGTGGCGGGGTGGCCATGCTCGGGAGAGGTGGGGAGTTCCAGCGACGAGGGGGCGGTCCGATGGCGCGCGGACAGCGGCAGGAGCCCGGGGCGGAGGACGTGGCGGGATTCTCCCTCGCGGCGGTCCCGGGAGTGGACGTGACGCACGCGAACCCCGCCCGGATGTACGACTACGCGCTCAACGGGGACCACAACTTCCAGATCGATCGGGAGGTGGCGGACCAGGTGTTCGCCGTGCTGCCCAGCGGGCCCGCGGTCGCCCGCGCCAACCGGGCCTTCCTGCGCCGCGCCGTGGAGTTCTGCGTCGACGAGGGCATCGACCAGTTCCTCGACCTCGGCTCCGGCATCCCCACCAGGGGCAACACGCACGAGATCGCGCAGTCCCGGAACCCGGCCGCGCGCGTGGTGTACGTGGACGACGAGCCGGTCGCCGCCGCCCACACCCGCCACCTGCTGCGGGGCGACCCGCTGGCCGCGATGGTGCGGGCCGACGTCCGGGACCCGGCCGCGGTGCTCGGTGCGGCCCCGGTCCGGGACCTGCTCGACCTCTCCCGCCCGGTGGCGGTGCTCGCGGTCGCGGTGCTGCACTACGTCAGCGCGGCCGACGACCCCGCCCGGATCCTCACCGCCTACCGGGAGCGCTGCGCGGCGGGCAGCCACCTGGTCGTCTCGCACACCACGGAGGACCACCTGCCGGAGGCATCCCGGGCGCTCCGCGAGGTGCTGGCCCGCTCCGGCATCGAGGTCACCCACCGGAACCGCGACGAGGTGCGCGCGCTGTTCGACGGCTGGCGGCTGGTGGAGCCCGGGGTGGTGTGGACGCCGCAGTGGCGCGCACCCGGGCCCCGGCCGGGCGATCCCGCTCCGGAGACCTCCGAGACCTGGTGCGGAGTGGCGCGCCTGCTGGGGTGAGTCCGGCGCGGACCGATGGCTTCCGGCGCCCTCCCGCCGGGTGCGCCGTCGCCTCACCGGCGATGACCTCTCAGCGCAGGGTCGTGGTGCGGACGAAGCTGAGGGTCTGCGGCCAGGAGTGCAGGTACGCCTCGGCGTTGACCGGGTTCGACTGCCGGGCGCGGGCGCTGAAGCCGTGCTCGGCGCCCGGGTAGGTGTGCACGATGCTGGCCCCGCGCGCACGACCGGTGAGCGCCGCGTTGAGCGCGTCGAAGCTCTCCCGGGGAACCAGGTCGTCGGCGCCCGGGTAGTGCATCATCACCGGTGCGTCGATCCGGGCCGCGTGCTCCGCCGCGTCGAGCGCGTGGTTGGGAGCGGGCGGGATCGGCACCGTCGGGTGGTAGGCGATGACGTTGGCCAACCGCCTGTCCCGGCCGCCCAGCAGGAGCGCGAACCGGCCGCCCAGGCACCAGCCGATGACGCCGACGCGCTCCAGTCCGAGCTCGTTGAACAGGTGCGAGAGCAGCCGCTGCTGCTCGGCCAGCGCCGCTTCGTCGTCCAGCTCGCCCATCAACCGCGCGAGTTCCTCGAACTCCGCGTCGTCCGAGCTCGGTCCGTTCCACGGGTCCCAGGACAGGGCCGTGACGCCGGCCCCGGCCAGATCCGCGGCGAACTCGCGCACCTGCTCGCCGATGCCGCTGAGCATCGGCAGCAGCAGCATCCCGCCGCCCGCGTCCACCTCGGGCCGCGCCAGGTACGCGCGGGACGAGCCGACGGTGACGAACTGCCCGGTGATCTCCTCAGCCATGCCCACACCCTAGGCAGCGATCCCGGGCGCGGCGGGGCGGGTGATCACCAGCGGGTGAGGGTGCTGGTGCTGCCCGTCCGAACCGGCATGGCTCGCATCGGATTATTCCGTACGGGATACGCCCGTTCCCGCGCGACCGCCCCGGCATCGGTCCTTCCGGCCGGTGCCGAGGCGGCCGGCCGGATCAGCGGAGCGTCTTGCGCCCGACCCCGGCCCAGATCGCGGACTCGCCGGACTCCTTGAAGTCCAGGTGCGGCGAGTAGTTCGGGCTGCGGTCCTCCGGGTGCCAGTCCGTCGTCCACGCCATGCCCGGATCGAGCATCTCGAAGTCGCCGAACAGGTCCCGGATCTCCTGCTGGCTGCGCCAGATCACCGGACTGCTGGAGTTGTCGTACATCTGCTTGATGCCGACCAGCTGGTCGTCCAGCGAGGAGGGGACCCCGTCGTCGGTCAGGTGGGACAGCGCCAGGTAGGAGCCGGGCGGGAGCAGCTCCCGGTACCGGGTCATGACCTGGGGCGAGATGTCCTCGCCGTCCGGGCCGGGCTGCCGCACGTGCAGCACCGCCATGAGCAGCACCGCGATCGGCTGCTCCATGTCCAGCACCCCGGTCTCGATGGCGCTCTGCCACAGCCGCTCCGGGTTCCGGAAGTCGGCGTTGATCACGGCGTGCCGCTGCGGGTCGCCGTTCTTCTCCAGCAGCACCTGCGAGTGCGCCACCGCGACCGGTTCGTGGTCGACGTAGACGACCCGGGAACCGGGCTCCACCTCATCGGCGACGGAATGGGTGTTGCCCATCGTGGGCACCCCGGAACCGATGTCGATGAACTGGTGGACGCCGCGGGCGACCAGGTGGCGCACCGCGCGGTGCAGGAACAACCGGTTGCTGATCGCGATCGGGCGCAGCAGCGGGTACTGGTCGATGACGTGCTGGCCGAATTCCCGGTCGATGGCCCAGTTCGCGTTGCCGCCCAGATACCAGTCGTACACCCGGGCAACGCTCGGTTTGGTCAGATCCGCCTGCTGCGGCGGGAACGGGTCCTCATCAACATCGCTCATACGTATGGTCCTTCGGTCCCAAACGGGTGATCTCGCGACGAATAGTAACCCCTCGAACGCTGGAGGTGATCGAGGGCCATCTGGGTGATTCAGCGGCGAAACCACAGGTCAGAGTTCTGCACGGCAGAGGACACGCGGTATCGACCGGCCTGCCGCGCGAGGGCGCGGGCCGGGTCGGGCGAGGGCGGTGCCCCTATTCGTGCGACGGGGTGGAAATGCTCAGAACTTCAGCTGGGAACGGAATTCCGCGGCCAGCCCGCGCAGGAAGTCCACCGACTCGTTGAGCTCCAGCGCGGCACCGCGGATCCGGTCCCACGCGTCGACGAACAGCTCGAAATCTCCTTCGTCGTCCAGGTAGACCCCGCCCGCCGCGTGCTCGATGAACACGAAGTCCTTGGTGGCGTCGGGAAAGCGCATGATGGTGAAGTCGTTCGGCGTGAACGCGAGGCGGACGTCGAACGGCAGCACGTGGATGAACGTCTTCGAGTAGCGCTCACCCAGGTCCAGCAGATGTTCCACCTGGTCCAGCGCGACGGACGGGTTGGGTCCTCCCGGCATCCGCCGGAACGCCGCCTCGCCGATCACGAACCGGTAGTACGGAGGCCGGTCCAGGTCGAGCACCTGCTTGCGGTCCTGCCGATTGCGCACCAGCGAGGTCACGTCCGTGGCGCGGTCTTCGCTGAACTGGGTGAGCATGTAGTGCTCGGACTGCAACGGTCCGGGAATCCGCTCGCCGTGCCAGCTGAGGATCTCGCCCGCCGCCGGCTCCAGGTCCGTGAAGGTCCGGAACCAGTGCGGCACCGCCGAGCGGTAGCCGGACCACTGCCCGCGCTGACCGGTGCTGGCCCGGGCCAGGTCGAGCATCAGCTCCGACTGCGCGGCGCTGCACTGGAAGGCCTCCAGCATCTGCTTGAGCTCGGCCTGCTTCACGGCCACCGCGCCGGACTCGATCTTGTTGACCTTGCCCTGGCGGCATCCGAGCAGCTCGGCGACTTCCTGCTGGGTCATGCCCACCGCCTGCCGCGCGCGGCGGATCTCGTTGCCGAGCTGTCTGCGCCGCGACGTCACCGTGCTCGGCACTCGGATCTCCGCTCTACGTTCGGTGTTCGGGCCAACAGGTGATGGTAGTCGAGTGGTGTCACCCGGGCGTGGCGCCCGGTCGGGTGTCGTCCCGGATCAGCGGATTCACCCGACAGGGGAATAATCGATCCACCGCCCCGGGCCGATGGTGATCACGGCAGGTCGAACGCCCCGGTGTCGGCCTTGATCAGGAACGACCGCCACCGCGCGGCGTCGAAGATCAGGACCCCGTCATCGAGGTTCTTGCTGTCGCGGACTCCCACGGGGCCGCTGGGCGAGGGCCGGTTCACCTCGACGCAGTTGCCGCCGTTGGGGCCGCACCGGTGAGACCGCGTCCAGCCGTGCTGGGGGAATAACGGGGTCTGGGGTTGCGGGTCCGTCGCGTGCACGTGGCGCTCCCTTCGCACTGTTCAGTTCAGCTCGACAGCGAGATTAATCCCTGTATAGGATTAATCTCAAGGACAGGAGGGAGCAAGGATGCCCAGCGTTGCCGACAGCTCCGCACGTCTCCGGCGCAACCCCGACGACGCTCTTGAGCAGCGCGTCTGGGTCCTGCGCAGGCACCACCGGGTGTCGTTGCGGCAGGCGCACGCGATCACCTCGGTCGATTGGGACGCCGGCCTCGCCCGGGCCGCCTGCGGCCTCGGCCTCCGCCCCGACTCGATCACGGACGTGCCCGCGGGCGGCTGCATGCCGTGCGTGCTGTGCGTGGCCTCGCTGCCCGTCGGCGGCGTCGCGGTGGAGGACGGCTCCGCGCGCTGATCACTCCCGCCGAGGCGCGACCTCGGCCGGCGGTGATGAGCGGGCGGTCGGCCCCCGCGCTCCGGGCGGCGACTTGCCCCGAGACCCTCCCGCGACCGCCCGGCCCGCGGCCCTCTCCGCGCCGCGCCCGCTTCCCTCCCCCCGCGCGACCGCCCGGCCCGGACCGGTGGGCCTCGGGTGATGATCTGTCCGGAATGGTCAATCGGATGACCGGGGTTCTCATGACTCGGCTCCCGCCGCCGTCCTACTGTCTTGCCCTGCCCGGCCTCCCCGTCGGCCTTCCGCCCGGGGGAGCGCCGCGCTGAGGACTTCGCGGGGAGGCGGCGCCGGGGCGTCGGCCGCGAGGTGATCCGGGTACGAGTCAACGGCGGTCCGATGAGTAGAGACAGCACCTCCGCGACGGTGCGACGCAGGTTGCTGGGTTTGGCGCTGCTGCTGTGCGTCGCGTTGTTCCTGAGCGCGACGGTGGCGACCTATCGCGGCGCCTTCCGGTCCAGCGTGGACGTCGTGCTGCGCGCGTCCTCCACCGGCAACCAGCTGATGCCGGACTCCGAGGTCAAGGTCCGCGGCATGACGGTGGGCCGAGTCGACGAGGTCCGCAGCACCGGAGCCGGTGCCGAGTTGCGGTTGGCGTTGGATCCGGAGGAGGCGTCGTTGTTGCCGGCGAACGTGTCGGCGCGGTTGTTGCCT